>NZ_DATCNW010000256.1:0-9925 GCF_036565025.1 Pengzhenrongella sp. | reverse complement strand
CCCTGGAGGTCCCCGGCGCGCGCCTGTACTACGAGGTCCGCGGCGCGGGACCCCTCGTCGTGCTGATCGGCTCCCCGATGGACGCCGGGGCCTTCGCTCCGCTGGCGGACCTGCTCGCCGTCGACCACACCGTGCTCACGACCGACCCGCGGGGCATCAACCGCAGCCCGGTCGATGACCCCGACCAGGACTCGACCCCGGCGATGCGCGCCGACGACCTCTCCCGGCTCGTGGCCACCCTCGATGCCGGACCGGCCGCCGTCTTCGGCTCGAGCGGCGGCGCGGTGAGTGCGTTGGCCCTCGCGCAGGCCTACCCCGAGCAGGTCCGGATCGTCGTCGCGCACGAGCCCCCGCTGGGCGAGCTGCTCGACGACCGCGAGCAGGTCCGCGCCCAGACCGAGGACATCGTCGCGACCTATCAGTCCGGCGACGTGCTGGGGGCCTGGCGGAAATTCATGGTCCAGGCCGGCATCATCCTGCCGGAAGGCGCGATGGAGATGATGTTCGGCGGGGACCGCGACCGGCAGCAGGCGGCGGACCAGGACTTCTTCTTCGCGCACGAGATCCGCCCGACGGCCCGGTGGCGGCCCGACCTCGCCGCCCTGCGCGACGCGGCGACGCGCCTCGTGATCGGCGTCGGAGCGGAGTCCGCCGGTCAGTTCTGCGACCGCACGTCGACGGCGCTCGCCGCCGCGCTCACCTTGGCGCCGACGACGTTCCCCGGCGGCCACATCGGGTTCGCCGACGACCCGGCCGGGTTCGCCGTCCGGCTGGGCCCGGTCCTGGACGAGAGGTGAGCGTGCGGACCGCGGTGACGTGCACCGTCGCCCTCACCTGAACTGCGGCTAACGCGCAGGGTCGCGCTGGAGCCAGGCCAGCGCACCCTGCGCCGCGACCACGCCGGTGCTGAACGAGGCCTGCAGCAGGTAGCCGCCGGTGGGCGCCTCCCAGTCGAGCATCTCGCCCGCGACGAACGTGCCGGGCAGCCGCCGCAGCATCAGCGACTCGTCAACCTCCGACCACGCGATGCCCCCCGCCGTCGAGATCGCGCGCGCGATCGGCATCGTCGCGGTCACCGCCACCGGCACCGCCTTGACCAGCGCGGCCGTGACGGCTGCGTCCTTCGGCATCCCGCCGCCGCTCGACTCCCACAGCAGGGCGATCGCGACCGGATCGAGACCGATCGAGCGGCGCAGCCAGTTGGAGCCGGAGTCCTTCGGTCGGCGGTGCTGCAACCGGTCGGTGAGCTGTTCGACGGTGAGCTCGGGACGCAGGTCGACCTCGAGGACGCACCGCCCGTCGGCGTCGAGGGCGTCACGGATCGGGACGCCGATCGCGTAGACCGGGCCGCCCTCCAGCCCGGTCCGGGTCACCATCGCGTCGCCGCGCGCAGGTTGGCCGGGTTGTCCGCGGACCGTCAGCCCCACCTGCTTCAGCGGTGTTCCCTCGAACCGGTCCGCGAACCTGTCGGTCCACTCGACACGCACCCCGACGTTCGCCGGACGCAGCGGCGTCACCGCCACACCTCGGTCGCAGAACGGGCCGACCCAGCCGCCGTCGGCCCCGAGCCGCGGCCAGGACGCTCCCCCGAGCGCGAAGATCGCCACGTCGCCGGCGACCTCGATCGCCGCTCCGTCGGCACCGGTGAAGGCCAGCCCGCCGTCCGTCCAGCCCGTCCACCGATGGCGCTTCTCGATCGTCACCCCGAGCTCGGTGAGGCGCGACAACCACGCGCGGACCAGCGGTGTGGCCCGGAACGACCGCGGGAACACCCGCCCGCTCGACCCGACGAACGTCTGCTCGCCCAGACCCGCGCACCAGTCGCGGACATCCTGCGGACCGAACACCCCGAGCATCGGCGCGAGCCGGTCGGCCGAGCTGCCGTACCTGGCCAGCACCCGGTCGCGGTCCTCGGAGTGGGTGATGTTCAGTCCGCCGTGCCCCGCCAGGAGGAATTTGCGGGCGACCGATGGCATCCGCTCGTACACCGTCACGGTCACGCCGGCCCGGGCCAGCACCTCTGCGGCGATCAGGCCCGCCGGGCCGGCACCGATCACGCTCGCTGTGCTCATCGGGTGTGCCGAACGAGCTCGACGGTGTATTGCGGCATCGGCCGAACGTAACCCACTGGCGACGACTCCGGCGAACACGTCACGGAGCGCACCGCCGCGGGTGTGCGCAATAGCCTTCGCGCATGAAGGTGCTGCTGCTCGAGGACGACGTCCGGATGGCCGACGAGGTCGCGGACGGGCTGCGGCGGCACGGCATGGCGGTGGACGTGGCGGGCACCCTCGCCGACGCCGACCTGCACCTGGCCATCGGAACGTACGACTGCCTGGTGCTGGACCGCATGGTGCCCGACGGCGACGCGCTGGACCTCGTCGCCCGGCTGCGCGCGGACGACGTGCGTACCCCGGTGCTGCTGCTCACCGCCCGCAGCGACGTCGCGGACCGGGTCGACGGGTTCGAGTACGGCGCGGACGACTACGTCGTCAAACCCTTCGCCCTGGCCGAGCTGCTGGCCCGGGTGCGCGCGCTCTCCCGGCGGCAGCGGGACCGGCAGCCCGACGTGCTGCGCGCCGGGCACCTCCTGCTCGACGTGCGTCGGCACCGGGTCACCGACGACGGCGTGCTGCTCACCCTGACCGCCAAAGAGTTCGCCGTGCTGGAGGTGCTGCTCGAGTCCGCCGGGGACGTGGTGTCCCGGACCGAGCTGATCGAGCGGTGCTGGGACGAGGCGCACGACCCGATGTCGAACGTGGTGGACGTCGTGGTCGCCCAGGTCCGGCACAAGCTGAGCACGCCGGACGTCATCGAGACCGTGCGCGGCGTCGGCTACCGGCTGCGCACGGGCACCGACGGCGTCCCGTGACCAGCCCGACCGCGGCCCGACCGACCGCCGAGCGGCTCGCCCGACGACGACCGAGCCCGGCCCAGCGCCAGGTGACCCGCATCCGCTGGCGCACGACGGCGGTGTTCGCCCTGACCACCGCGCTGTGCCTGACGGTCCTGTCGGTGCTCGCCCTGCGGGTCGACACCGCGTCCCGCGCTGACGCTCTGACCACCGCCCTGCGTACCGAGGCCGCCGCCCTGTCGGACGTGATCGCCCCGAACGCCTTCACCTCCGCCGAGTCTCTCGCGTCCCTCGACCTGAGCCGGCTCGACACCATCCCGACCGACCGCACGGTCACCGTCGTCGGCGTGCTCACGCCGGAAGCGATCCTCTACGCCTCCCCGACACAGAGCTCCCTGCCCGCCGACGCCGAGCTGCGCCGGCGCCTGCACGAGCAGCAGGCCGACCCCGAGGTGCGGGACTCCTTTGCCCCGGACGCCACCGGCAGGGAGCTGCACTGGGCCACCGCACCGGTGCTGGCGTTCTCGCCCTCGGGGAGGTCGGTCGTCGGGATCGTGCTGGACGGTGGCCCGCTGCCCGGCGCGGCCCAGCACGCCGAGCTGCGCTCGCGGCTGATCGCGATCAGCGCGGCGCTGCTGGTGCTGGCCGCGCTGGCCGGTCACGTCATCGCGGGGTTCGCCACCCGACCGGCCCGGCGGGCGCTGCAGAGCCTGGAGCGGTTCCAGATCGAGGCCTCGCACGAGCTGCGCACGCCGCTGAGCCGGCTGCGCCTGATGGTCGACAACGCCGAGGAGGCGGCCACCGCCGTCGAGCGCTCGGCGGCGCTGGACCGGGCGAAGGACGAGGTGGACGAGCTCGCATCCCTGACCACCGCACTGCTGATGCGCGCTCGGTCCGCCCCGGACGGCGCCACCGCCGTGCGTGAGCCGCTCCGCCTGGACCAGCTGGTCGCGGTCGCCGTGGAGGAGTCGCCGGGGGCGCAGGACGTCGCGGTGGACGCCGTGCCGGTCGTCATCGAGGGGGCGCCCGAGGTGCTGACGCAGGCGGTGCGGAACCTGGTCGAGAACGCCCTGCGGCACGGCCTCCCGCCGGTGCGCGTCCGGGTCGACGAGCACGGGATCGAGGTCACCGACGCCGGCCCCGGGGTCCGGTGGCGGGACCGGCGCCGGGTGCTGCGCCCGGGCGAGACCGCCGGCGGCGGCACCGGCAGCGGGCTGGCCCTGGTGGTCTGGGCGGCCAGGCTGCACGGCGGTGACGTGCGGCTGGACGAGGCACCGGGTGGCGGGCTGCGCGTGCGCCTGCGACTGGCCGGCCGGCCGGCGGGGCGCGGCTGACCATCCGGCGGCTGCCGCAGAACTCCGGCGAGCGCCTCATCGTCCCCTCATGGTCGACCGCGCACGATACGAGTCAGGACACCCGATGAGAAGGGTGTCGGGACACAAGAAGGAGGTACCGCCGTGACAATCCGACCGACTGCCACTCGACGCACACGCCCGCACTGGGCGGCGCGACCCAGGCAGTCACCCCGCGTGCTCGCCGTCGCCATGATGCTCGCCACGGGCCTGCTGCTCGCCGGATGCTCCGGCAACGACCAGGCTCCGAACGGCGCGGCCACCACACCACCCGCGCCCACCGCGCCCGCTCGCTCCACCGCGCCCGTGCCGGCCACGCCCGCTCCCTCCACGACGCCGCCCGCGGCCACGCCTCCTGCGACCGCGGCGCCGACCACCACCCCACCCACGAACACCAGCACCAACCCGGCGGGCATCGGGACCAGCACGTCCGGCACCCTGCGCTCCGACCGCTGCCGGTCCGCCGAGCTGCGGGGCAGCATCACCGCGGGCGACAGCGGTGCGGCGGGCAGTCTGCTGCCCTTCCTGGTGCTGACCAACGTCGGCAGCTCGGCCTGCACGCTGCAGGGCTGGCCGGGTGTGTCACTGGTCGGTGGGGGGCACGGCACCCAGATCGGTGCGCCCGCCACGCTCGACCGGACCGGTGAGCACGCCACGGTCACCCTGCTGCCGCGGGGTAGTGCGCACGCCCCGATGCGCATCACGCAGGCGGCCAACTACCCGACCGCAACCTGCAACCCGATGCCGGCCGACGGGTTCCGGGTGTACCCCCCTGGCTCGCGGACCTCGCTGTTCGTCGCGGCGCCCGGGTACACGGGCTGCGCGAACACCGCCGTCGAGCTGCTGAACGTCCGGGCCTTCCAGCCCGGCGCGGCCTGACCCATCCGGCCGGCCAGACGGCCTCGGTCCGTTGCGACGGCCTCGGTCAGGACCACCCCGGGACGGCCCCGGGATGGACCCGGCCCAGGTCGTCGTACGCTGTTTCGTTGTGGCCACGTTCTCTTCTGTGACAAGACAGCACATCCTCCAGGCGCTCGCCGAGTACGACACCCGGGGCGGCGAGCAGTTCCTCGAGGTCTACGGATTCGGGGCATCCCGGAACTACCCGCTCGTCCATGAGGGCCGCAGCTACGACTCGAGGGCGATCCTCGGGGTCGCCCATCGTTTCGCCACCGGGCGGCTCGCCACGCCGGACGAGTTCAACAGCGGCACGCAGGGCGCCGTCGCGATTCTGCGCAAGCGGGGCTTCGAGGTGTCCGAGCCGGTGTCGGTGTTGCCCGCGACGCCCGTGCGTGCCGCGCGCACGACGCGCACCGCGCGCACCACGCGGTCCCCGGTCGCACGGTCCGCCGCCGCCCGTGAGATCCCGCCCGCAATCTGCCCGACGTGCTCGATGACCCTCCCGGCGACCGGCGTCTGCGACGACTGCGGCTGAGGCGCGCGGCCCGGCCGGGTTCCGGCCGGGCGAAGTCGCGGCGCGAGCAACGTTCGCGGCTGCGCAGGTCAAGGCAACGGCTGGGCCACCGGCTCACCAGAAGCGCTCGGGTAGCCCTCAACGGTGAGCTCGATGAGCGGGCTGTGCTCGAGCATGAAGACGATGTCGGTGCGACCCCACCGTCGCGCGGCCGCCTCGATGAGCGGGCGGCGTTCGGTCGGGTCGCTGATCACCCGAGCGGTCGCGGGGACGTCCGCCACGATCGTGCGTTTCATGTGCACGACGACGTGCGGGTCCGCGGCGACGTTGTGGATCCAGGCGCGCGTCCGGCCGGGGATCGGCGAGCCGGAGATGAAGAGCCGGCCGTTCACGCTGTGCAGGTAGATCTCGATGCGGCGTCGCTCGCCCGAGCGGCGCCCGGTGGTGGTCAGGTCGATCAGCTGGCTGCCGGTGAGCGCCCCGCGAGTAGCGTCGTCCATGGTCCGCCCCTGAGGTCCCTGGCTCTTCGTTCGTGTCTGCAGTTTGACAGCCGGAGGCGGCGCGGACGGCCGCAGAACGACCTGGATCCTGCGGCGTGCCGCCCGTTTCGTTAGGAGGACCAGTCCTCGAGGGACAGCCCTTCGATCCGCTCGAATTCTCGCAGGTTGTGAGTGACCAACGTGACCCCGCGGGCGATCGCCTGACCCGCGATGAGGACATCAAACGGTCCGATTGGCGTCCCCATTGATGCGAGGGAGGCCCGGATGCGCCCCGCTTCTCGAGCGTCTTCTCGGGTCATTTCGACCACGTCGAGTCCAACCTCCTCGACGATCGCGAGGTTCTCCTCCGATCGTCGACTGCGATAGGCGCCGTAGTAGAGCTCGTGCAGGACGATGACCGAGACGCCCACGGCTGATGGAGGCAGGGTTCGGAGCCGGGACTCGACAGAAGAACCCGGACCGCGGAGAACGTCGATCAGTGCGTTGGTGTCCAGCAGGTAGATCACCTGCTGAAGTAAGTTTCGGCCGCAGACCGCTCGGCCATGGGAACGTGCTCGACAGCGGCTTCCTCGGCTTCGACATCGAGTCCGCCGGCCGAGTGTGCTCGGTCGATCCACGCCCAGTCCGCGGCGATCGGTTCGATCACGAGAGAGCCGCCGACGCGGCGGATCACGGCCTCGGTCCCCTGCAGGCGAAACTCCTTCGGAATGCGGACCGCCTGCGAGCGCCCGGACCAGAAGATCTTGGTGACCGCCACCTGTTCCTCCGCAGTGATATACAGCAGTGATATCCATCATGCGACGGGTGCCTACCGCCGTCAAGACCTCGCCGCGAGAACCCAGGCACGCCCGCAGCTCGTGGAGCGCAACAGCCGCGGGCGGCCGCGATGAACTCGCGACCGCCCGCAGCTGTCGGAACGGGCCGGGGCTCAGCGCACCGACTTCCGCTCGTAGATCGCCATCGACCAGGCGTATCCTGCGACCGCGATCGCGACGCACCACCCGATCGCGAGCCCCGGGTGCCCGCCGAGCGGGGTACCGAGCAGCAGCCCGCGGACGGTCTCGATGAATGGCGTGAACGGCTGGTACTGCGCGAACCACTGCATCCCCTGCGGCATCGACTCGGTCGGCACGAAGCCGCTGCCGAGGATCGGCAGGAGGGTCAGGATCATGGGGAGGTTGCTGGCAGTCTCGACCGTCTTCGACTGCATTCCCATGGCTACCCCGACCCAGCTGACCGCGAACGAGATAGCCGCGATCAGGCCTGCGGCGCTGATCCACTCGATCGGTCCGGCCACCGGCCGGAATCCGACGAGAATGCCGACTCCGAGCACGAGGGCGACGGCGATGATCGCCTGGATCGTGTTGCCGACCACGTGCCCGGCGAGGACTGCCGCGCGCGAGATCGACATGGTGCGAAACCGGGCCGTGATTCCTTCGGTCATGTCCATCGCGACCGTGATCGAGGCGCCGCTTGCGGTGCCGGCGATGGTGATCAGCAGGATTCCCGGCATCACGTACGCCAGGTAGGCGTCGCGCCCGCCGGCCGGGTTCGCGCCGGGCAGGCCGGCCCCGAGCGTGCCGCCGAACACGAACACGAGCAGCAGCAGGATCACGACGGGCCCGAGGATGGTGAACATCGACAGGCCGGGGTAGCGCACGATGTGCAGCAGGTTGCGGCGCAGCATCGTGATCGCGTCGGCGACGACGTGCGACGGTCGACGGGTGTCCGGGGCCGTCGGGCGCTGGGCGGTGATGGTGGTCATGACTGGGTTCCCTTCGCGTCGAGGAGGCCGGTGAGTGCGAAGAACACGTCATCGAGATCCGGGGTGTGGATGCTGAGGTCGTCGACCTCGAGGCCGGCCGCATCGAGGCGGTCCAGCACGGTGCGCAGCGCGCGGACCCCGCCGTCGCTCGGCACGGTGAGCGCGAGCCCGGCGTCGTCACGAGCGGAGTCGTCGAGCAGTCGGGAGGCGGCGTCGAGCGCGGCGACGTCGGCAAACCGGAGCCGAATGTGCCCGCCGGGCACCAGGCGCTTGAGCTCGTCCGGTGTCCCGACGGCGACGATGTGGCCGCCGTCGAGCACCGCGATCCGGTCCGCGAGCTCGTCCGCCTCCTCGAGGTGCTGGGTGGTGAGCAGCACGGTCGTGCCCTGCCGGACCAGGTCGCGCACGATGTCCCACATGGTGTGCCGGCTGCGCGGGTCGAGGCCCGTGGTGGGCTCGTCGAGGAAGAGCACGCTCGGTGTCGCGACGAGGGTCATCGCGAGGTCGAGGCGGCGTTGCATCCCGCCGGAGTAGGTGGCGAGCGGCTTGCGGGCGGCCTCGACGAGGTCGAACTGCTCGAGGAGCTCGGCCACCCGCGTCCTGGAGCGCTTCGCCCCGAGGTGGCGCAGCCGGGCCATCAGCAGGAGGTTCTCCTCACCGGTGAGCAGCTTGTCGACCGCGGAGAACTGGCCGGTGAGGCCGATCGCGGCGCGCACGCCGTCGGGGTCGCGCACGACGTCACATCCGTTGACGAATGCCGTGCCACCGTCCGGCCGCACAAGGGTGGACAGGATGTGCACGGTCGTCGTCTTGCCGGCGCCGTTCGGGCCGAGCAGCGCGGTGACGGTGCCGGCGCTCACGGTGAGGTCGACGTCGTCGAGCACGATCTTTTCGCCGTAGGACTTCCGCAGCCCCTGGACCTCGATCGCTGTGGTGGTCATGAGTTTCCTTCCGTTGCGTCGGTTGCTCGAATTCAGCGGGCGTGCTGGATGGTGATGTCGCCGTACTGGGTGCGTGCACGTACTGCGACGGTCTGTTCGGACTCGCCGGGAGCGCGGTCGCCGTCGAGCTGGTTGCGCACCCGCCCTTCCCTCGAGGACAGGTCGAGCCAGGCGGGGACGCCGGGCCGCACGCCGATGGTGACCGCGCCGTAGCCGCTCTCGACCTGGATCGACCCGCTCGAGACCTCGCGCAGCGCGATGGCGCCGTACGCGGTCTTCGCCGCGACGGAGGCGAGTGCCTTGGTGATCTCGAGGTCTCCGTAGGAGAGCTTCGCGTCGAGGTCGCCGCCGGACTCCCCGACCTGGACGGAGCCGTGCGACGCCTTGAGGATCGCGTCGCCGGTGACGGTGCCGATCCGGATCTGACCGTGATCCGCCGTGATCTCGATCCCGCCCTCGGCGGTCCCCAGGGTCGCGTTGCCGTGCCCGGCACGCAGCCACAGGTCGCCGGTGGTGTCGACGTCCACGGGCCCCATCGAGCACTTGATGCGGGTGGCGCCGAGGCGTCCGCTGGTGCGCACGCCGCCGACGGCGATCTCGGCGGTGAGCCGCGACCCCGTCGGCAGCTCGACCAGGATGTCGACCGACTCGGTCGGGCCGATGAAGCTGAGGCGGGGCCGCGGGCCTGTGATGGTGACCCGCTCGCCGTCGAAGTCGACCTTGGTCTCCTCCGCGCCTCGGCGGTCGACCGCCTTCGCCGGGTTGGTGGCCGACACGGTCACAACCGTGTCGGCGCGGTAGCCGGCGACGACCTCGATCACGCCGACCTGCAGGTTGACGGCGAGGTCGATCGGGGTTGGGGTGTCGTAGGTGGGCATGCTTGCGCCTTCCCTGTCTTTGGGTGTGTTCGTCCGGCCCCGCGGGTTCGCGTGGCTGGTGGAGGTGGTGATGAGCCGGGTCTAGGTGGCTGGTGTCGAGCGGGTGTTCCTGGGCGGGATTTGGCTCGGCGGGGTTGATGAGGGGTTCGTCGGGGCGGTGAGCGGGTTTCGCTCTTGGTCGCCCGGTGGCGCGGTTCGGGCCCGGTGAGGAGCCCCTGGGC
>NZ_DATCNW010000255.1:0-24347 GCF_036565025.1 Pengzhenrongella sp. | reverse complement strand
CTCGGAGTCCACCGAGTCGGCCCAGGCCGCCAGGGCCGCGGACCCCGGTGCCAGGTACATCCCCTCGCACGGCCGCGGGTCCTGGTGCTCGCTGCGAGCCAGCGCCTCGAAGAATGCCTCCCGCTCCAAGAACTCCGCGAGCTCGGCCGCCAAGAACTTCGGATCCTCATACCGCGCGTCCTCGGCGGCCCATAAAGCCAACAACTCCACCGACGGCTCAACAACGGACGCGACCTGCTCGTCGCCATCCCCGCCGAACTTGTCCTCGAACATGTGTTCTATGATACCGGAACGGTCGAGCATGTCAATGCCCCAGACGCAATTCCTGTGCACGAATTATTCGCCGGACGCTGCGCTGCTCCCGCGAGGCTCAGGAAGTGGCCCGGCCACGGAGGGTGAACCGCCACCATCTCCTGCCGCACAGCCAAAACCCGCACGGTCGCCATCACGTGGCTACAGAGTGAGCAGGACACGCTCAAGCCCCCGCACTATCGTCGGGGCCATGAAGTTCGGCTTCATCGCGAGCTGCGGGACGACCGCCGAGATCCTCGACATGGCCGTCGAGGCAGAGCGGGCCGGCTGGGACGGGTTCTTCACCTGGGACGGCATCAGCATCGGCACCCCCGACACGTACGACCCGTGGGCGCTGCTCGGTGCGCTGGCGGTCACGACCAGGACCATCACCCTCGGCGCCATGGTCTTCTCGCTCCCGCCCCGCAAGCCCTGGGAGGTCGCCCGGCAGTCCATCACGGTCGACCATCTCTCCGGTGGCCGGCCGGTGATCCCGGTCGGCCTCGGCGCGGTCGACGACGGCGCGTACAGCCGGGTGTCGGGCGAGACCATCGACATCCGGACGCGCGCCGAGCTGCTCGACGACACCCTCGCGATCCTCGACCTGGCCTGGTCGGGGGAGCCGTTCAGCTACACCGGTACCCATCACAGCGTCCGCGACCTGGTCTTCCGGCCGCTGCCGGTGCAACGACCATGCATCCCGGTCTGGGTGGTCGGCATGTGGCCGAGCGAGAAGTCGATGAATCGTGCAATTTCGCGAGAGGGGATCCTGCCCGGTCGGCTCGGCGACCCCCTCACGCCGCTCACCCCGCCGGAGCTCGCCGAGATGGTGGCCTGGGTGTCGCAGCGGCGCCGCCCGGCCGGGTCGACGCCGTTCGACGTCGTCGTCGAGGGCATCCTCCCGGCGGACCCGCGGGAGGCGGAGGCGACTGCCCGGGCCCTGGCCGACGCCGGCGCAACGTGGTGGATCGAGTCGCGCTGGGACTTCGAGCAGGAGACCGCCCAGACATTGCTGGCCCGGATCCGCCAAGGCCCGCCGGTGCTCGATGCGGCTTCGCGGGACCTTGGCTCGATCGGTCACCGCCCAGCCATCCGCTGATGAGCGATCCCCGGATCGGCGGCGAGTTCCTCGCCGTGGCGTGGGCGGCGCTCGGCGGCGATCCCGCCTTGCTCGACCGGGTGACCGCGGACGGCGACGCGGATCTCCCCTCACCGTTCGCCGTCGGTGACCTGGCGCTGGGCGCGGTCGGTGCGCAGTGCCTCGCCGCCGAGGAGCTGGCGGCCGGCGACGGGCCGGTGCCGCCGGTGGTGCTCGACGCACGGCACGTCGGGATCGCCTTCCGCAGCGAGCGGTTCGCCCTGCGCGACGGCGTCCCGGCGGGTGCGGGGTTCGCGCCGCTGTCGCGGTTCCTGCGCGCCGGGGACGGGTGGGTCCGGCTGCACGCGAACTACCCGCAGCACCATGCCGCGGCGCTCCGGGCGCTCGGCCCCGACCCCGCCTCCGCCGTCGCCGAACGGGCCGCGCAGGACGTGGAGGACGCCGTGGTCGCGGCCGGCGGGGTGGCCGCCGTCGTCCGCACGGAGCAGGGGTGGGCCAGGCACCCCCAGGGGGCGGCCGTCCGGGACCTTCCCCTGCTCCGGCTCGACCAGGTCGCCGCTGGGCGACGGCGGGTGACGGACCTGCGAGGCCTGCGAGTGCTGGACCTGACGCGGGTGATCGCCGGTCCGGTCGGGACGCGCACGCTCGCCTCCTACGGCGCGGACGTGCTGCGGGTCGACAGTCCGCGAAGCCTGGAGGACCCGGCGGCGCTGCTGGACACCGGTCCGGGCAAGCGGCACGTCGACCTCGACCTCGCCGACCCGGGGGACCGGGCGCGGTTCGAGGAGCTGCTCGGCGGTGCGGATGTGCTCGTGCAGGGCTACCGGCCGGGCGCGCTGGCCGCCTTCGGCCTCGGCGCCGACGAGCTCGCAATGCGGCTGCCGGAGCTGATCGTCGTGTCGCTGTCCGCCTGGGGTGCGGCCGGTCCGTGGGCCCGGCGGCGCGGCTTCGACTCGATCGTGCAGGCGGCCTCCGGCATCGCGGACGCGACCCGCGGGTCCGACGGCACGCCCGGGACCCTGCCCGCGCAGGCGCTGGACCACGCCGCCGGGCACCTGATCGCCGCGACCGTGCTGCGGGCCGTGATGCGCCGGGCCGCCGTCGGCGGGACCTGGCACGGATCGCTGTCCCTCGCGCAGCTGGCCGCCTGGCTGCTCGCGGCGCCGCGGGGACCTGCGGACCAGGCGCCGCCGGTCGCGGTGGACCCCGCGCCCTACCTGGTCGACCTCGACACCTCGTCGGGCACCCCGACGGTGGTCCGGCCACCCGGATCGCCCGTGTGGGCGCACGGGGCACGGCGGGTCACCCCGGCGCAGGCGCGCTGGGAGTCGCGGTGATCCGGACGGCGGTCAGGCGGTCAGCCGATCGGGCGGTCAGAGGTCGGTCGCCGCGGTGAGCTGCCGCTCGGCAGACGGCGCCTGGGACGGCACGCCCGGCAGCAGGCCGGGCTCGAAGACCTGGATCCGGGACTTGCCCTGGGCCTTCGCCGCGTACATCGCGACGTCGGCGCGGTGGATCAGGTGCTCAAGGGTGGTCTCGTTCATCGTCCCGTTCGCCGCGGCTGCCACGCCGACGCTCGCGCCGACGTGCACCACGCCGCTGTCGAGGTGCACGGGCGCTGCCACCGTGTCGACGATCCGCCGCGCGAGCGTCGTGGCCGCGCCCTCACCGGTGTCGCGGAGCAGGACGGCGAACTCGTCACCGCCGAGTCGAGCACACAGATCGTTCGGACGGGTCGCCTGGCGCAGGCGAACCGCGATCTCGCGCAGCAGCGCGTCACCGGCTTGATGACCGAACCCGTCGTTCACGTTCTTGAAGTCGTCCAGATCGACGAAGAGGATCGAGGTGTCCCCGGTGGTCCGCTGGTCGAGCTCGGCCGCGAGCGCCGTGGTGAAGGTTGCCCGGTTGGCCAGGCCGGTGAGGCCGTCGAGCATCGCCTGCACCGTCAGCTCACGGTGCACCGCACTGTTGCGCAGCGCCAGCGCCACGAGGTTGGCGAGGCTCGCGAGCGCGACGTCGGCCTCGGCCGGCAGGCCCCGCGGGGCGCCGACGAGCAGCCAGGCGCGTCCGGGTTCGTCATGGCGGTCGGGCCACGGCAGGCGGAGCCAGACGCAGTGGGCACCTGCCCAGGCGTCCAGCTCGTATTGGCTGCCGAGCAGCGTCCTGCCTGCCGGGTCCGAGACACCTGAATCGGACACGACCGTTTCAGGGAGCGTCGTAGGCACGCCCTCGACGCCTCCGGCGGCCCCGTCCGAGCGCAACACCTCTCCATCCCGGACCAGCCTCAGCACGCGCAGCCCCGGAATGGCCAGACAGATCTGGCCGATCGCCACCACGGCGATCCGGCGGATGACGGACACGTCGGTGACGCCCAGCAGGCGCGAACCCACCGATACGTGCACGGCGTCGAGCAGTGCCGCGCGCTCCCGGATGGCCAGGACCGCCGCGAGGCGCCGACCGACCACCAAGGTCAGGAACATCGTCGGAATCGGACCGACCAGCGCGCCGATCAAGGTGCTCCCCACGTGTCCGGGCACGAACGGCCACAGGGGAAGGACGGCGCAGAGCCCGCCCGCGTAGAGAGCGCACCGCAGGACCGCTCGACGGGTGGATCCGTACAGAGACCGGAACCACAGAGCGGCGAACACGATGCCGAGCACGATCGCCGGCCAAGCGCAGCTCGCGGCGAAGACCGTGATAGCCACGCCGTCGAGGATGTCCATCGGCAACGGCGCACTCTTGCGCAGGTATCCGGCCCACCACGACAGCGCGAGGCTGATCGACGAGGCAAAGATGAGGAGCCGAGGCATCGGGGCGGTCGTATCGAGCGCCTCGGGAATGCTGATCACCAAGCCGACCAGGGCGAACACGGCGAAGAGCCAGCGCGTGCCCTCGAGGATCCCCGCGGGCCTGCGCATCTGGGTCCAGACACGATCCAGCCGGCCGGACACCGGGCCCAGCACGGACCGGCGATCGAGAGTGTGCTCCCGCAGGTTGCGCCAGGACAACGTGGTTGCTCCTTCGCGGCGGCCGATCCGGCGCGTGCGCATGTGTCCCTTCCCATCGGCACCTCGTCGCGTCAGGTGAGGGCGCGCCGACCCGTGAGCGTCAGCGGTTCAGCCGTTCGGCCGCCCGGACACCAATCTCGTCAGAGGTGCGTCAAGAAGCCCCGGCGAGCCGTTAAGACCTCGTCAACGTCAGGGTTCGGCCCCCGATCGCGCTGATAGACCGAGGCCGTGCGCAGGTGCACCGGCCCGTCTTTCACGGCGGCGGACCGCCCGACGTCGAAGGTGCGAATCACCATGGCTGACCTGGCCTTCATCTCGCTTCCGGGCCCGTGCCGAGGCATCCGCCCTTGCGGCGGTCTCGCGTTCGGTGCTCTCCGGGGAGGACACCACCAGCGCCCTGGTCGCCCGGCTGCGCGAGACGTTCAACCTCACGTGCGTCTCGCTGCTGGAGCGCGAGTCCGACCGCGGTCCGTGGCGCGCGCTGGCCGTGGATGGCGCGGCCCCGGCGCTCGACCCTGACGCCGCCCAGACCGTCGTGGCGATCGACGCGCACCGGGTGCTCGCGCTGTGCGGGCGGGTGCTCCCGGCAAGCGACCGGCGGGTGCTCGAGGCGTTCGCCGCGCAGGCCGGCGTCGTGCTGGAGTACCGGCGGCTGCGCGAGCAGGCCGACCAGGCCCAGGCCCTCCAGCAGGCCGACGCCGCCCGCACCGCCCTGCTCGCCACGGTCTCGCACGACCTGCGGACGCCGCTCGCGACGATCCGCACCGCCGTCGACGGCCTCGGCTCGCCCGACGTCCAGCTGGACGTCGCGGACACCGCGACGCTCGTCGGCACGGTCAGTGCCGCCACGGCTCGCCTGGAACGGCTGATCGACAACCTGCTCGACCTGTCCCGGCTGCAGACCGGGAGCGTCCGGCCCGCCCTGCGCGCCACCAGCCTGGAGGAGTTCGTGCCGCTCGTGACCGAGGGGTTCGGGCCGGGCGAGATCGACGTCGACGTGCCCGAGACGCTTCCGCTGGTGAGCACCGACGCCGGCCTTCTCGAACGGGTGGTGGCCAACGTGGTCCCGAACGCGGTGCGGCACTCACCGGCCGGCGTGCCCGTCCGGGTCACCGCGTCCGCAACGCGGCGCGACGTCGAGCTGCGGGTGATCGACACCGGCCCGGGCCTGTCCGACGACCTCAAGGAGCACATGTTCGAGCCGTTCCAGCGGCTCGGCGACTCCTCGCCCGACGGTCTCGGCCTGGGCCTGGCAGTAGCCCAGGGGCTCGCAGCCGCGGTCGGCGCCGAGCTCTCCGCGGAGGACACCCCGGGCGGCGGCCTGACGATGGTGCTCACCGTCCCGCTGGCCCCGGACGCGGGCGGGCCGGCATGAACGAGGTCAGCGGGAACCGGGTCCTCGTCGTCGATGACGAGCCCGGCCTCGTACACGCACTCGCGATCAACCTTCGAGCGCACGGTTGGGACGTCTCCACCGCTGCCGACGGCGCCGGTGCGCTCGACCTCGCGGCGAGCGCGCACCCTGACGTCGTGGTCCTCGACCTCGGCCTGCCGGACATCTCCGGCCTCGACGTGATCGCCGGGATCCGGGGCTGGAGCCGGGTCCCGATCGTGGTGCTCTCGGCGCGCCAGCACGGCGAGGACAAGGTGGATGCGCACGACGCGGGCGCCGACGATTACGTGACCAAGCCGTTCGCGATGAACGAGCTCCTCGCGCGGCTGCGGGCCGCCGTGCGCCGAGCCGCGCCCGGTGACGTCACCGAGGCCGTCGTCGAGGCCGGTGAGCTCCGGATCGACCTGGCCCGCCGGCAGGTGCAGCGCCTCGGTGTCGAGGTCCGGCTCAGCCCGACCGAGTGGGCGATGATCGAGGTCCTGGTCCGCAACCGCGGCAAGCTCCGTCGGACGGCGCCAGCTCCTGCAGGAGGTCTGGGGACCCTCCTACGGGACGGAGACCGGCTACCTGCGCGTCTACGCGGCCCAGTTCAGGCGCAAGCTCGAGCGCGATCCGGCCCACCCCCGTCACCTCATCACCGCGCCCGGCATGGGCTACGTCTTCGAGACGACCCCCCCAAGGCCCCGGCCCCGCACCCTGACCTCGCGGACGCCGGGCGGCGGATCCGCCCACGAACTGCGAGTTGTCGTTGATTCGCGCGCCGAAACACGACAACGCCTCGCAGTTCGCGAAGCAGAACTCTCAGCCGGACGTCGACACCGCCACGGCGAACCGAAACGCGCGGCGCTCACCCGGCTCGAGGCGGATCGCCTCGGCGCAGTCGGGGCGGTTGAACGCGTCGGTCATCGCCTCCACCGGCTCGATGGCGACCGATGCCCGCCGGCCGCGCTCGAGGGTGTCCCCGGTGAACACGTGGGTCAGCCCGCGTTCCTGCTCGACGGTGAGCCGGAGCCCGGTCTCGGGGTCGCTGAGCACCGAGCGCGCCGGCCCCGCCCCGCCCGACGGCCCGACGAAGCACGCGTCCAGCACGGCGTCACCGACCGGTGCCCAACCGGCCCCCCGCGGACCGAGCGGGCCGTAGGCGGCGCCACCGGGGAACGGCAGCAGCGCGGGGTCGGTCCGGATCGCCGCGCTCGACTCGAGCGCAAGCCCGAGCCGGTCCGTCGTCCGGGCTCCCGGCAGCCGGAAGTACGGGTGCCAGCCGGCCGCGAACGGAGCCGCGCGCGTGCCGACGTTGCACCCGGCGATCTCCACCTCGAGCGAACCGGCCCGCAGCCGGTAGGTCACCTCGACCACGACGGCGAACGGGTACCCGGGGTGGCGCCCGTCGGCGAGCGCGTCGCAGCGCAGCGTCACCCGGGCGCCGTCGTCGTGCGTGGCGACCTCGCCGACGGTGAACGGCAGCGTGCGGACCAGCCCGTGATAGATGAGGCGATCCGCCGCGCCGGGCAGCAGGTCGTGCGCGACGCCGTCGAACACGTACCTGCCGTCCGCCACCCGGTTGCAGAACGGCGCCATGATGCCGTTGCGGACGCCGTCCTGCGCGGCGAGCTCGTCCGCGTCGCGATAGCCGTCCAGGACGTCGGCCACCCCGTCGGGGACCTCGACGAGCCAGCGCAGGGGAGTCGCGCCCCGCAGGGCCACGCGCAGGACCTCCGAGCCCAGCCGGAGGACGATGACCGGTTCCGGCCCGAGCGCAGCGGAGGTGACGTTGGGCAGGTCGCGCGCGCCGAAGCTCTCCGGTGCCGGCACGTCAGGCGCCGACCGGTGGCGGGGCGATCTCGCCAGAGCCGCGCTCGATCAGTCGCGTCGGCACGACGATCTCGGCGGCCGGCGAGGTGTCACCGCCGAGGCGCCCGAACAGGCGTTCCGCCGCGAGGCGTCCGATGCGTGCCGGGTCCTGGGCGATCACGGTGACGCCGGGTTCGAGCAGGTCCGCGAGCTCGAAGTCGTCGAAGCCGATCAGTGCGACCGTGTGCTGGAGCCCGAGGGTCCGCAGCGCCCGGATGGCACCGATGGTGACGAGGTTCTGGCTGGTGAACAAGGCGGTGGGCCGGTCGGGGCCGCTCAGCAGGGCCCAGACGGCGGCCTCCGCCGCGTCCTCGCTGTGCAGATTGTCGACTGGCCCGACCGTGCCGGTCGCGATGCCCGCGGCGCCGAGCGCGCGCAGGTAACCCTCGTGGCGCGCCCGGGCCGTCGCGATCCTGGTCAGGTCCCCGAGGTAGGCGATCCGGCGGTGGCCGTGCGCGATGAGGTGCGCGGTCGCGTCGCTCGCACCCGCGACGTTGTCCACGGTGACCGAGTCGATCTCGATCCCGACCGGAGGGCGGTCGATCAGCACGACCGGTGTCCCGGCTTCGCGCTCGTCGCGCAGGTAGCCCTGGTCGGTGGCGCTGGGGGTGAGGATCAGGCCGTCGACCCGCCGTGAGGAGAAGGCTGCGACGAGCGAGCGTTCGCGCTGCGGGTCCTCATCGATGCTCGCGGAGAAGACCGCGACGCCCCGCTCGTGCGCGACGTCCTCGACCGCGCGGTGGATCTCCGCGCAGAACGGGTTCGACACGCTCGCCAGCAGGAGTCCGATGCTCGAGGACCGCCGGTCCGATCGGCGCAGGTTGCCCGCGGTCAGATCGGGCCGGAAGTTGAGCGCCCGGGCCGCCGCACTCACGCGGTCCGCGAGCGCGGCCGAGACCCCGGGCTCCTTGTTCACGACCCGGGAGACGGTCTTGGTGCCGACGCGGGCGAGCGCCGCGACGTCGCGCATCGTGGCGCGCTTCCTGGGCGGCTCGGCCGGCTCATGATCTTCCCCCGACAACGTTGTCATTCCGTGACAATATCGTGCGCGCCGCCTATTGACCATCCCGGGCGGTTCCGAGTACAAAGGTCCTTGACAACGTTGTCAGGCGCTTCGTTCCCCGTCGTGCCGCAGACCTTGAGGAGCTTCAACGATGAACTCACCTGGCTTTCCGCGATCGCATCGCCTCCGCCCGTCCGCCTTCGCCCTCGCCGCCGTCGCGGCGCTCGCCCTCGCTGGGTGTTCGTCACCGTCGGGCAGCAGCGACTCCAGCGCCAGCTCGTCCGGCGGCGCCAAGGGGGACGTCGGGGTTTCGCTGATCGTCAAGACCACCACCAATCCGTTCTTCATCGCGATGCAGAACGGGGCCAAGGCGGCCGCCACCGACGCCGGCGTGAAGCTCACCCTGGCCGCCGGCAAGGCGGACGGCGACGAGGACACCCAGATCCAGGCGATCGAGAACGCGATCTCCCAGGGGCAGAAGGGCATCCTCATCACCCCGAACGGCCCGGCCGTGGTGGACGCGATCAAGAAGGCGCGAGACGCCGGTCTCTTCGTGATCGCCCTGGACACCCCGCCGGACCCAGCCAGCGCGGTCGACATCACGTTCGCGACCGACAACCTCGACGCCGGCAAGCGCATCGGGGCCTGGACCGCGGGGCACCTGGGCGGCAAGGACGCCACCATCGCGCTGCTCGACCTGTTCAACGACAAGATCGTCTCGGTCGACTACAACCGTGACCAGGGCTTCCTTGAGGGCATGGGGATCGACCCCAAGGACCCCAAGACCAACGGCGACGAGGCCAAGACCGGCAGCTACAGCGGCGGCAAGTACACGATCGTGTGCAACGAGGCCACCCAGGGCGCCGAGGACGGTGGCACGACGGCGATGGAGACGTGCCTGAGCAAGAACCCGAACATCAACGTCGTCTACACGATCAACGAGCCGGCCGCGTACGGCGCCTACCAGGCACTCAAGAGCGCCGGCAAGGAGAAGGGCGTCACCCTCGTCTCGGTCGACGGCGGTTGCGCCGGGGTCGGGTACGTCAAGGACGGCATCATCGGCGCGACGTCCCAGCAGTACCCGGTCAAGATGGCCGAGGACGGTATCAAGGCGATCGCCGAGCTGGCGAAGACCGGCAAGAAGCCGACCACGTCCACGGGCCTCGACTTCTTCAACACCGGGGTCAACCTGGTGACCGACCAACCGGTGAAGGGTGTCGACAGCATCGACACCACCGCCGGCAAGAAGATCTGCTGGGGCTGAGCCTCACGCCAGGTGGGGGGCACGAAGTCCGGTCGTGCCCCCCACCCGGCAGCACCTATCCGACCCGCTCCATCTCGACCGCAGGAGGACCGTTGACCACCCAATCCGCACCAGCAGGTGCACCCCCGACGGAGCATCACGACCCGGCCGAGGAGTTCCTCGACCGGCAGACGGTGGGCCGGCGCATCCAGGGCACCCTGCACAAGTACCCCGCGCTGAGCCCGGCGCTCGTGCTGCTCGTCTCGATCGTCGCATTCGGGATGCTCAACGACCGGTTCGTGCGGCCCGAGAACCTGTCCCTGATCACCCAGCAGGTCGCCGTCGTCGGGGCGCTCGCCGTCGGGCAGACGCTCATCATCCTGACCGCGGGGATCGACCTGTCGGTCGGCTACATCATGGTGCTCGGCTCGATGGTCATGGCCCAGACGGCGTCAGCCAACGGCGTGCCCGGGCCGGTCGCCCTCGCGCTCGGCCTGGTCGTGGGGCTGCTCGCCGGGCTGGTCAACGGCCTGCTCGTCACCCGACTCAAGCTGCCGCCGTTCATCGTCACCCTCGGCACGCTCAACATCTTCCTGGCATTGACCCTGCTGTACTCCAAGGGCGCGACCGTCCGCGGTTCGGACATGCCGGCGCTACTGACCTCGACCGGTGCCACGTTCGCGATCGGGCAGGTGCGCATCACGGCCGGCGTCGTGCTGATGGTCGTCATGTACGCGGGGATCGCCTATGCGCTCGGACAGACCGCGTGGGGCCGGCACGTCTACGCGGTTGGCGACGACAAGGACGCCGCGCGCCTGGCCGGCATCGCCGTCAGCCGGGTCCTGCTGAGCGTCTACGTCGTGGCCGGGGCGAGCTTCGCGATGGCCGGCTGGATCCTCATCGGACGCATCAACGCGGCGAGCCCCAACGCGGGGGCGGACGCCAACCTCGACTCGATCACCGCGGTGGTGATCGGCGGGACCAGCCTGTTCGGCGGTCGCGGAACGGTGTGGGGGAGCCTGCTCGGTGCCCTCATCGTCGGCGTCTTCCGCAACGGGTTGGCGCTCGCCGGCCTGGACGTGCTCTACCAGACCCTTGCGGTCGGCGTGCTCGTGATCGTCGCCGTCTCGCTCGACCAGTGGATCAGAAAGGGACGCGCATGAACGCCGACGCCACCACCACCCGCCGGCCCGTGATCCAGGCGAAGGGCCTGGTCAAGACGTTCGGACGCGTCGTCGGTCTGGACGGCGTGGATCTCGAGCTGTATCCCGGAGAGGTCCTCGCGATCATCGGGGACAACGGCGCGGGCAAGTCCACGCTGGTCAAGTGCCTGTCCGGGGCCTACACACCCGACTCGGGCGAGCTGCTCCTGGACGGCCAGCCGATGACCTTCCACCGCCCGCAGGACGCCAGGGCCGCCGGGATCGAGACCGTCTACCAGTCGCTGGCGGTCTCGCCCGCGCTCGACATCGCGAGCAACCTGTACCTCGGCCGCGAGGAGCGCCGGGCGGGCATCCTGGGCTCGGTGTTCCGGATGCTCGACAAGAAGGGCATGCGGGCCCGCTCGAAGGAGCAGGTGCTGTCCCTCGGGATCACCACGCTGCAGAGCATGACGCAGTCGGTCGAGACCTTGTCCGGGGGGCAGCGTCAGGCCGTGGCGGTGGCTCGCGCGGCCGCGTTCGGCTCGAAGGTCGTCATCCTGGACGAGCCGACCGCGGCGCTGGGGGTGCGGGAGTCGAACCAGGTGCTCCAGCTCGTCCGGGACCTGCGCGACCGCGGCCTGCCGGTGATCCTGATCAGCCACAACATGCCGCAGGTCTTCGAGGTGGCCGATCGCATCCACATCCAGCGCCTCGGCAAGCGCGCGGCGGTCGTCACCCCGGCGACGCACACTCCCAACGAGGCCGTCGCGATCATGACGGGAGCGCTCTCCGCGGTATGAGGGCTACCGGCTACCGCGCGGTCGCCGGGTCTTGGCCGTCGCCTTCGGCTTGTTCTTCCCGGCCGACGACGACGTCCCGCGCTTGCCTGCGGCCTGCGGCCTCGGGCGGGCAGCGGTTCGCCTGCTGGCACCAGCAGGTGTCGCGGCCGGCTCGCGGTCGGGTGAGGTTGCCCCCGACCGCGAGCTCCGCGCCGAGCGGCCGCGGACGATGCCGATGAACTCCTCGACGTCGCCCGACGCGTCGTCCCCGAGCCAGGCCAGCGCGACGTCGTACCCGGCGACGTCGACGACGGGCCGGTACGTCACGTCCTTGCGGTGGTTCAGCCGGGCGACCGACTGCGGCACGATCACCACCCCGACCCCGGCCGCGACGAGGGCGATCGCGTCCGCGGTCGTCTGCATCTCGGGCAGCGGACGGCGTTCGGTGGTGCGCAGCGTGGCCGCCGCATCACGCCACTGCGGCACCGTGTCCGGGTCCTGCAGCAGGTGCTCCTCGACCAGGTCGACCACGCTGACGGAGTCCAGCAGCGTCAGCTCATGGTCCTTCGGAAGAACGACGACCGGCACCTCCGCGTAGAGCGGGATCGTGCTCACCCCGGCCCGGTCCACCGGCAGCCGCACGAAGCTCACGTCCGCCGACCCGTCGTGCAGCACGCTGACCTGCGTCTCGGCCTCCGTGCGGACCACCCGCAGCGGGACGCCGGGTTTGCGTTCCTCCCACAGCCGGGTCCACTTGGAGACCGTGACGCCGGCCATGATCGCGATCGTGAACGCTCGCGCGGCGCCGGCTGCCTCGTTCGACGCGGCCGACCCCTGGGTGCGCCGGTCGTCGGCGGCGAGCAGTGCGGTGGCACGCTCGAGCAGCGCTCGACCGGCGTCGGTCAGCTCGGTGCGCTCGGACGGGCGGACGAACAGCTCGACGCCGAGCTCGGCCTCGAGGTCGAGGAGGGCGCGGCTGAGCGTGGGCCGGGCGACGTTCAGCGCGGCCGCCGCGCGGCCGAAGTGCAGGTGCTCGGCGACGGTCGCGAAATAGCGCAGCCGTACCAGGTCGACGTCCACAGTGGTCTCCTCGCTCACGCCGGGGTCGGGTGGCCAGGCATGGGACAAGGCTAAGCGAGGTCGGCGGATATCATGAGCGGATGACCTCGGCCAGAACACAGCAGACCATGAAGCCGGTGACGGCCGCGAAGAAATTGGGCATCCACCTGCCCGCCGCCCCAGAGACGTTCCGCGAGGCGACCGCGGTCACCCGCTCCGAGCTCGCCGCATTGATGAGCACCCCGCCGGAATGGCTCCGCGACCTGCGCGAGAACGGTCCGCACCCCCGCGAGGTCGTGGCGAGCCGGCTCGGCGTCTCGATCGCGGGCCTGACCCGTGGCGGCGTCACCGAACCGATGCTGACCGCCGAGATCGTGGACCTCGGGCAGAACCCCCCGTCGTGGTTGGTCCGCGAGCGCTCGACGCACGCCGACGTCGCGGCCGAGGACGAGCGCGTCGCGGCTCGCGACGCCGAGCGGCGCGCGCACCCCAAGAAGGTCCGCACCGCGCGGTAGGCCCGCCCCTGCGCTCGATGTCGGTGGCGGCACCTACCGTCTCGCGCAAGGAAATTGCGTGCGGGTCGAGGGGGAGGCGTGATGGACATCCACGAGGCGCGGGTCCTGGCGGAGGGGCTGATGCGTGAGCACCAGCTGACCGGCTGGCGGCTGACCTTCGACAACGCGCGGACCCGGGCGGGGATCTGCCGCTACGGCACCCGCGAGATCGGCCTGAGCCGCGTCCTGACCGAGCTGCACCCCGCCGACCTGGTGCGCTGCACGATCCTGCACGAGATCGCCCATGCGCTCGTCGGTCCGCGGCACGCTCACGACGCGGTCTGGCGGGCGAAGGACCGCTCGCTGGGCGGAACCGGTGAGCGCAAGGTGAGCGCGAGCGCACCCCGCCCGACGGCGCCCTGGGTCGGCACGTGCGCCCGCGGGCACGAGGTGACGCGGCACCGGCGGCCCGCGCGGCCGTCGTCGTGCCTGCAGTGCGCGCCCGGGTTCAGCCGCGAGCACCTCTTCGTCTGGCGCCTGCACGGACGACTCGTGCCATCCTCCGCCGCCTACGAGGCGGAGCTCGCGGCCATCCGCGCGGCCCGCGAGGAATCCCTTCCTGCCCTGGTGCCCGAGCGTCTCCCCGTCGGGGCCCGCGTGGTGCTGGGCGGAACCGGCAAGTACGCCGGGCTCTCGGGGCGGGTCGAGAAGCGCGGACGTACCCGTTACCACGTGCGCACTCCGGTCGGCACGGTGCTGGCTCCGTTCGGCCTGGTTCGGGCCGCCTGACCGCGTGCGCCCCGTTTGCTCGCGCCTGCCTGACCGCGCTCCCGGTTTGGGCGGGCCCGCCTGACCCTGCACGTTCCGTCTGCGCGCGCCCCCGCGGAGCCTGCGGGAGCCCGTGCCCGACGCGCCCTGCGGCTGTACGGTCGAACTACCAAGGGGAGCCGGGAGACGAGGGAGCCTGTCATGGTGTCGAACGAGAACAGCGAGTACCCCGAGGCCGTCACGCGGAGGACGCTGAGGGAGTCCGGGCAGACGACCGAGGCCGAGAAGGTCAAGCCGGACGAACTCGCCGAGCCGGCGTCGGTCGCCGGCAACGCGAACCGGGAACCGGCCGAGGAGACCGAGGCCGAGAAGATCGTCGCGGCCGGCCTCGATCAGGCGGATGCGGTCGCCGGGCTGGCGAGCGACGAGACCTGGGAAGAGACCGACGCCGAGCGAATCGGCGCCGCAGGCCTCAACCAGCCCGAGTCGGTCGCCGGCAACATCAACCCCGAGACCCGCGAAGAGACCGACGCCGAGCGGATCACCGCCGCCGGCCTCGACCAGCCCGACGCCTAGCAAGCCCGAAACCCGGCCGACTGGCTTGAGTCGCAGGTCGCCGAGGATCTGCTCGACGGTCTCGTCGAACGACGCCGAGAAGTAGTAGCAGTGGCTGGCGCCGCGGTGGTCCTGCCACAGGCCTTCGATCATCGCGCCGTAGCGACTCGCGTCCGCGACGGGTCAGCGCAGCCGCGGGGGGCGCTCCGGCCTCCGGCAGGACCTTCGACCCCTCCGAGTAGGACCTTCGGCCCATGGCGCAATACCCCTGCCGGGTATACGTTGTAGAAGACAGATACCCCCTGGAGGTATCAATCAGCGACCAGATCGGCAAGCCATGGACCACCCGCCCGGCTACAGCGCCACCAAGGACGCCCAGCTCAAGCGACTGCGCCGGATCGAGGGCCAGGTCCGCGGGCTGCAGCGCCAGGTGGAGGCCGACACCTACTGCATTGACGTGCTGACCCAGGTCAGCGCCGCCACCAAGGCGCTGGAGTCGTTCGCACTCGGCCTGCTCGAGCAGCACCTGAGCCACTGCGTCGCCCAGGCTCTCGCGTCCGGCGGCGCGGAGGCCGATGCGAAGGTCAAGGAAGCCTCGGCCGCCATCGCGCGCCTCGTGCGTAGCTGAACCGATTCCATCGCGCGCCAACCCCGCGCCGTCCACCCGAAACAAGGAGCTTCTCATGATCACCACCGACTACACCGTCAGCGGAATGACCTGCGGACACTGCGTCGCCGCCGTCACCACCGAGCTGTCCGCCCTGCCCGGCGTCCAGGACGTCGCGATCCAGCTCGTCGCGGGCGGTGACTCGACCGTCACCGTCACCAGCGGCGCACCGCTGCCCGAGCCCGCGGTCCGCGAGGCGGTGGACGAGGCCGGCTACACGCTGCAGGGCGCGTCCGCGTGACCACCCCGTCGGCGACAGCCCCCGGCGGTGCCACGGGTGCGGCGGCCCGAACCGACACCGTCGAGCTGACGATAGGCGGGATGACCTGCGCGTCCTGCGCCGCACGGGTGGAGAAGAAGCTCAACCGGATGGACGGCGTCACCGCGACCGTCAACTACGCGACCGAAAAGGCGAAGGTCACCTTCGCCGGTCCCGTCACCCCGCAGGACCTCCTCGCCACGGTCGAGGCGACCGGCTACACCGCCGCGCTTCCGCAGCCGCCGCGGACCCGGTCGGAGGAGGCCGAGGCGACCGGCGACGACCCGACCCGGTCCCTGCGCCGGCGCCTGGCCACCAGCGCGGCCCTGACGGTGCCCGTCATCGCGCTGGCGATGGTCCCCGCGTGGCAGTTCGACGGCTGGCAGTGGGTCTCCCTCGCCCTGGCCGCGCCGGTCGTGACGTGGGGTGCCTGGCCGTTCCACCGCGCCGCCTGGACCAACCTGCGCCACGGTGCAACCACGATGGACACCCTGATCAGCCTCGGCGTCCTCGCCGCGGTCCTCTGGTCGCTCTACGCCCTGCTGCTCGGCGGTGCCGGTGAGCCCGGCATGACCATGCCGTTCACGCTCGTGCCGTCCCGCGGGACCGGCGCCCCGGAGATCTACCTCGAGGTCGCGTCCGCCGTGACGACCTTCATCCTGACCGGGCGGTTCCTGGAGGCACGCGCCAAGCGCAGCTCCGGTGCGGCCCTGCGAGCCCTGCTCGAGCTCGGAGCGAAGGACGTCGCGGTGCTACGCGGCGGGCTCGAGTCCCGCATCAGCGTCGACGAGCTGGTCGTCGGCGACGAATTCGTGGTGCGGCCCGGGGAGAAGCTCGCGACCGACGGGATCGTCGCCCAGGGCACCAGTGCCGTGGACGCCTCGATGCTGACCGGTGAGTCCGTGCCGGTCGAGGTCGGACCGGGCGACGCCGTCGTCGGGGCGACGACCAACGCCGGCGGCCGGCTCGTGGTGCGCGCGACCCGGGTCGGCGCCGACACCCAGCTCGCGCAGATTGCGCGCCTCGTCGAGGATGCCCAGAACGGCAAGGCCGCCGTGCAGCGGCTCGCCGACCGCGTCTCGGCCGTGTTCGTGCCGATCGTGATCGCGCTCGCCCTGGCGACGCTGGCCGGCTGGCTCGTGTTCGGCCCGAACGCGCAGGCCGCGTTCACCGCCGCGGTCGCCGTCCTGATCATCGCGTGCCCGTGCGCGCTGGGGCTCGCGACGCCGACGGCGCTCATGGTCGGCACCGGCCGTGGCGCCCAGCTCGGCATCCTGATCAAGGGTCCCGAGGTCCTGGAGTCCACCCGCCGGGTCGACACGATCGTGCTCGACAAGACCGGAACCGTGACCACCGGCCGGATGAGCCTCGTCGAGGTCATCGCGGCCGACGGCGTGGCCGAGTCGGAGGTGCTGCGCCTCGCCGGCGCCCTCGAGCATGCCTCCGAGCACCCGATCGCGCGCGCCGTCGCAGAGGGCGCGATCGCGCGCCTCGGCGCACTGCCGCCGGTCGAGTCGTTCGCGAACACCCCTGGCCGGGGCGTCGGGGGAGTGGTCGACACCCACGCCGTCGTCGTGGGGCGGCGGGACTGGCTTGCGCAGGAATGGGCTCAGCGCGCGCCGGCCGAGCTCTTCGACGCTGCGGACGAGGCCGAGCGGTCGGGCCGGAGCCCGGTGTGGGTCGGCTGGGACGGTGAGGTCCGGGGCGTCATCGTCGTCGCGGACACCGTGAAGCCCACCAGCGCCGAGGCCATCGCCGAGCTGCGCCGGCTCGGGCTCCGCCCGGTGCTGCTCACGGGGGACAACGCGCGCGCGGCCGCAGCCGTCGCTGCGCAGGTCGGCATCGAGGCGTCCGACGTCGTCGCCGAGGTCCTGCCGGCCGGCAAGGTCGACGTCGTCCGGCGCCTGCAGGCACAGGGACTCGTCGTGGCCATGGTCGGTGACGGGGTGAACGACGCCGCGGCGCTCGCACAGTCCGACCTCGGGCTGTCGATGGGGTCCGGCACGGACGTGGCCATCGAGGCGAGCGACCTGACGCTGGTCCGGTCCGACCTGCGAGCGGCGGGCGTCGCGATCCGACTCTCCCGCCGCACGCTCGGCACGATCAAGGGCAACCTGTTCTGGGCCTTCGCCTACAACCTCGCAGCGTTGCCGCTCGCCGCGGCCGGCCTGCTCAACCCGATGATCGCGGGCGCCGCGATGGCGTTCTCCTCGGTCTTCGTGGTCACCAACAGCCTGCGCCTGCGCCGCTTCCACTGAGCCCTGCAGGGGTATCGACCAGACGCCAGAAGATCCCTCAACAGAGGAACCCCCCCAAACAGAAAACCCCCGCTAACGTCCGAGCGTTGACGTCCTATAGGACGTCAACGCTCGGACGTTGCGGGGTTGTGCTGTGGTCAAGCGGGTTTAGCGGTCTAGCGGGTCTAGCCGACCCGGATGAAGACCGGGTTGGACTGCCAGATGCCGCGGAACTGGATCGTCGAGCCGGGCTTCGGCGAGTCGATCTGCTGGTCGCCACCGGCGTAGATCGCGATGTGGCCGGGGGAGGAGATCAGGTCACCGGGCCGGGCGTCCGCGCGGGACACCACGGTGCCGGCGCCGGCCTGTGCACTGGCCGTGCGGGGCAGCGTGATGCCGAGCTGGGCGTACACGTAGCCGGTGAAGCCGGAGCAGTCGAAGCCGCTCGGCGTCGTGCCGCCCCAGACGTAGGGCACCCCGACATAGCGGGCGGCGATCTCCAGGACCGCGCTGCCGGAG
The DNA here is from genome assembly GCF_036565025.1 of Pengzhenrongella sp. Taxonomy (NCBI): domain Bacteria; kingdom Bacillati; phylum Actinomycetota; class Actinomycetes; order Micrococcales; genus Pengzhenrongella; species Pengzhenrongella sp. The sequence goes on along the minus strand of NZ_DATCNW010000255.1, from coordinate 5,980 downwards.
AAGGCCATCGTGGGGGCAACGGTGCGCACGGACGAGCGCGACGCCGCAGGAGCGACCGGCACCACAGGCTTGGGCGGCGGTGGCGGCGGGTCGGTGACGAGCTTGACGGCCGGGGCGTCGAACGTCCAGGTCGCGTTCTTGGCGACCGTGACCGCGGGCGCGGTCTCGATGGCCGCACGCGCCGAGGAGGTCAGCGCGGAGGTATCGACGGCGGGCACCCGGGGGGAGCTCTCGACTGACGGGGCGGCCGTGGCGGGTGCGGCGAACGCCGAGACGATCAGCCCGGTGGCGGCGGCGACGACGGCGGTCCGACGGCCCGCGAGCGCGAAACCGTCGGTGGCGTTCTCCGCGAGGTCGGAAAGTGGAGTGGCGGGACGGCCGACCGCGCGGTGGCGGGCGGTGTTCAGGCTGACGGGCATAGTGACCTCTCCGGTCGCCTACGGGGTCAGCTGTCGGGTTCGGGCGGGAGTTGCGCCCGGCCGGTCGAAGTTCTCGATCGACTTAACCCCAAGGACACCGTTTCCGGTGCCCGCAGTACGTGGGTCCCCCGCTCCTGCCAGCGAGAAAGTTGTGTGACCTCGGTGGTAGCAGGACTCGGCGGTCCACCTCAGCCGTCCCCAGCGTGGCCCGGGGACGATTGAGGGTAACCGCAATCAGGCGAAAGTCGAAAAACGGGCCCGGACGCCCAGCGCCGCCGGACCGGCGGGGGCTGGCCCGACGACGCCCTTCGAGGCGCCTTTCGGCGGCGCGCACAGGTCTGCGCCCCGAACTTTCGGACCGGGTGAAAACGTGGCGAGGACTGGATCGGATGCCCAGTTTGTCCCCTTATGCTAATTCGAGTCGAGCACCTCGCCGACGAGCGAGGCGGACCCTCTCGGGAGTCGGACCATGGCACAGCGCACCCGATCGCACCGCGGCGCCATCCGCCGGATGGTGGCGAGCCTCGCGGCCGCTGCGCTCCTTGTCGCCGGTCTGACGCTCGCCGGTCCGCCGGTGCCCGCGCGTGCCGACTCGGCGCCGGTTGATCCCGGGACGCCGGCGACGGTGGCGGCGGACGCGTTGCCCACGGTCCAGATCGACGGGGTCGCGTGGTCGCAGGTCGTGGTCGACGGGACGGTCTACGTGGCCGGGCAGTTCACCACGGCGCGGCCCGCGGGCGCCGCCGCGGGGACCTCGACGGTGGCGCGCTCCAACCTGTTGGCGTACGACCTCGCGACCGGCGTCCTGATCGACTCGTGGGCGCCGGTCCTGGACGGGCCGGCGTACGTCATCACGGCGTCCCTGGACGGCACCCGCCTGTACGTCGGTGGTGACTTCACGCACGTGAACGGGTCGCCGCAGAACCGGATCGCGGTGCTCGACCGGGCGACCGGGGTGCGCGTGGCGGGCTTCACCGTCGGCGCGAACGCTGCGGTGCGGGCGATCGTCTCGACGCCGACCACGATCTACTTCGGCGGCAACTTCAACACGGTGGGCGGCGTCACGCACTACCGCCTGGCCGCGATCAGCGCCACGAAGGGCGGGTTGTTGTCCTGGAAGGCGTCCGCGCAGTCGGCGCAGGTCGAGGCGCTGGTGCTGAGCCCGGACAACTCCCGGCTCATCGTGGGCGGGCGCTTCACGACGCTGAACAACGTGGCCGCGCTCGGCTCGGGAGCGGTCTCGACGTCGACCGGGGCGGTGCAGGCCTGGGCCGCGAACGCGGTCATCCAGGACTGGGGCTACGGCGCGGGGATCATGTCCCTGGTGACCGACGGCACGTTGGTCTACGGCTCGGGTTTCGCGTTCATCAAGGACTCCAGCAGCGCCGGGAACCTCGAGGGTGTGTTCGCGGCGGACCCGAACACCGGTGCGATCGTGTGGGTCGAGGACTGCCACGGTGACACGTACTCGGTGTTCGCCAACCCCGGCCAGGACTCGGTGTACAGCGTCGGGCACGTGCACTACTGCGGAAACATCGGCGCCTACCCCGAGGGCGCGTACCGGTACGCCCTGGCGTTCACCAAGTCGACGGCCATGACGATCACGCCGAACCCGGTGGCGAACTACTACGACTGGCAGGGCTATCGGGCGCCCGCGCAGCTGAACTACTACCCGGACATGACCAAGGGGACGTTCACCGGCCAGGGCCAGGCCGCGTGGCACGTCACCGGGAACAGTGACTACGTCGTCTTCGGCGGGGAGTTCCTCACCGTCAACGGGCAATCGCAACAGGGCCTGGTACGCATGGGCGTTGCGGCGAAGTCGACGAACAAGCTCGGGCCGCGCCTGACCGGTTCGGCCCTGCAGCCCGTCGCGACCTCGAGGGCTGCCGGCACGGCGCAGGTGTCCTGGCCGACGAACTGGGACGCGGACAACGAGACGCTGACCTACAAGGTGCTCCGGGACAGCTCCTCCACCCCCGTCTACACCACGACCGGACAGGCTCGGTCCTGGCAGCTCTCGCGGTTGTCGTTCACCGACACGGGCCTGGTGAACGGCAGCGTGCACAGCTACAAGGTCGTCGAGAGCGACGCGTTCGGGAACGCCGTGACCTCGCCGTCGGTGAGCGTGACCGTGTCCTCGGGGGGAACCCTGAGCACGTACGCCGCCACGATCATGGCGGCGAACCCGGCCGCGTACTGGCGCCTGGGGGAGACCAGCGGGTCAGCGCTGGACTGGACCGGATACGCCAACGACACGGTCGGCTCGGGCGTCACCCGGGGGGTCACCGGTGCGCTGAGCGGGGACACCGACCGGGCGGCCCGGTTCACCGGTTCGTCGTCCTCACGGGTGTACTCGACACGGTCCACCGTCGGCCTGAACAGGTTCTCCGTCGAGGCGTGGTTCAAGACCACGTCCACGAGTGGCGGGGAGATCGTCGGGTTCGCCAACTCCTCGACGCTCAGCGACAGCACCGTCTACGACCGACAGGTGTACCTGGGCGCCGACGGCAAGATCCGGTTCGGGGTCAACCCCAACTCGGTGCGGGTCGTGACCACCCCCGGCGCGTACAACGACGGGAACTGGCACCACGTCGTGGCCACCCTCGGCGCGGCCGGGATGAACCTGTACGTCGACGGGGCGGTGCGGGCCACCCTGGCGGACACGGTCAGCGCCCAGGTCTTCACCGGGTACTGGCGCATCGGGGGAGACTCCGTCGCCGGCTGGCCGGGCGCCGGGGACGAGAACCTCGCCGGGGACATCGACGACGTCGCGGTGTACGCCCGGGCGCTCACGCCCACCGAGGTGGCCGCCCATCAAGCGGCCGGTACCGGCGGTGTGCTGGTGAACCAGCCACCCACCGCGGACTTCACCGCGACCGGCGGGGTGCTGACGGCGAGCGTCGACGCGACGGCGTCGAGCGACCCGGACGGGACGATCACCTCCTACGCCTGGGACTTCGGCGACGGCGGCACCGGGACCGGCGTGACGGCGGACCACCCCTACGCGACCGGGGGCACCTACCCGGTCACCCTGACCGTGACCGACAACTCCGGCGCGAAGGGCTCGGCGACACGCGACGTCGTGGTCCGGAATCCGAACGAGCCCCCGGTCGCGGCCTTCACCACCTCGCAGTGGGGCATGCAGCTCACGGCCGACGGCGCGTCGTCGAGCGACCCGGACGGGTCGATCGCGTCCTACGCCTGGGACTTCGGCGACGGCACCGCGCCCGGCACCGGGTCGCCCACCTCCCACGTCTACGCGACCGCGGGCAAATACCCGGTCACCCTCACCGTGACCGATAACTCCGGCGCCACCGGCACCACCGCGCAGAGCGTCACCATCGACCCTGCCGCGGCTGGGTGGCTCGCCGCGGACACGTTCACCCGGTCGGTCACCGACGGGTTCGGTACCGCCGAGCTCGGCGGGGCCTGGACGTCGACCGCCGGCGCGACGAGCGTGGTCTCGGGCGCCGGACAGCTCGTCCTGGGGTCCGCGAGCTCGCTCGCGGGAGCTCGCCTGCCGGCCGCGGCCGGAACGGACCTCACCACCCAGCTGACCGAGAGCTGGGACAAGGCCCCCAACGGCTCCGGGGGATGGTTCCTGGTCCGCGGGCGCATCACCACCGGCGGTGAATACCGGCTCAAGATCGCTCACAAGGCCACCGGCGCGGTGACCGCCCGCCTCGTGCGCACCGACTCCAGCGGCGCCGAGACGGGCATCACTGCCGAGACCACGGTCAGCGGGCTGACCTACACCGGAACCCCCATCGCGGCGCTGTTCCAGGTCACCGGCACGAACCCGACGACGCTTCGCGCCAAGGTCTGGGCGGCTTCCCAGACCGAGCCTGCCGCGTGGTTCATCGACACCACCGACGCCACGTCCGCCCTGCAGGTCTCCGGGCACACCGGGATCGCGGCGCTGCTCTCCAGCTCGACCACGAACCTTCCGGTCACGGTCCGGGTCGACGACTACAGCGTGATCGGGCCGACCCCGTAGCGCTCGGCCATGCCGAGCGCTACGGGTGTTCCCGTGCGTTCCCAGCGCGCACTGTGAGGCCGTGCTCGCGCTCAAATCTTGGGCCATCGGGTCGATCAGGACCCTGTAACCCTTCGGAAACCCCTCCGCCGGGTGCCCGATTGGTCCAGGAGATCCCCCGTGCCCGCCACCTACCTCGACGCCGACCCAGACGCCCGCGCAGGCTCTTCGTCAACCCTCAGGTCCGCAGTCCCGCGTCGTCGTCGGCGCGCCTCCGGGCCACGCCCCTGGCTCGCCCTGGCTGCCGGGCTCCTCTCGCTCGGCGTGCTGGGCGGGGTCGCTCCGGCGACGGCGACCACCACGATGCGGATCGCGGCCCTGAATCCTTGGGCGGTCACCGCGATGTCGAACACGTCGGTCGGCTCGGGTGCCCAGTACGAGTCCGCCACGTCCACGATGACCGCCAAGCTCCTGACCGGCACGCCGGCCGTCAACCGGGACCGCTGGTCCATCGCCGTCGCCCGTGCCAAGAGCACCGACCCTTACGTCTACCTCACGGATACCGGCAAGACGCCGGACGTCGTGTACCGCATCCATATCCCGACCACGATCGAGCCCACCGCCGGGACAGACAAGGCGGTCGGGGTGATCCAGCCGGACGGCTACACGCTCTGGGAGTGCTACAAGTTCGTGAAGGTCGACTCCACGCACTACACCTCGACGTACGTGAACGTCAACGACCTGCGCGCGGACGGTCTGCAGCGCGGCTCGCGCGCGTCAGGCATCAGCTTCTTCATCGGACTGATCCGCACGGGCGACCTGGCGGCCAAGAGCATTCCGCACACCATCGCCTTGGGCGTCCCGGCGAGCATGATGAAGTCTGGTCCGGTGTGGCCGGCACGGACGCAGGACAAGCAGGTCGGGACGAACATCTACACCGGGGTGATCCCGATGGGCACCATGTTCGCCATCCCGCCGAGCGTCGACCTCACCAAGCTCGGCCTTTCCCCCGAGGGCCTGGCGCTCGGTCACGCGCTGCAGGACTACGGCGGGCACGTCCTGGTCCAGTCGGCCACCGTGAGCCTGTATGTCGAGCCGAACGCGGACCTCGCGGCCACCACCCGGATGCATGACGACTACACGTGCAAGCTCTTTCCGCGACTTCGGCGCCTGATCAACAACACCGCCCTGAACGTCAGCGGAGGAGGCACCCGCAAACTGGCCCCAGTAGCGCCGCTCGCGTAGCGGCGTGAGGCGCCCGACGGCGACGAGGGGCCCGCCGGATCAACGGCATCGATGCCGCTGCGACCGCGACCCGCAGGTACTCCCCGAGGGGATTTGCCGGCGGGTCGCGGTCTGCCTGGGCTCAGTGTCCCGATCCGGGGTGTGTCTCCACCGGCTCGGGCGGGCGGCATACCGACCGGGTTCGGGTGGGCGTACCGACCGATCGGCGACGGCGTCGTCCACCTGGCCGGCACGAGATGGTGCAGCGTCGCCGGGCCCGCGGGGGCTGGCCCGACGACGCCGCTCGAGGCGGCTGGCGCTAACCGAGGGGCGCGGCCGGCGCTAGCCGGCGGGTCCC
>NZ_DATCNW010000254.1:0-4664 GCF_036565025.1 Pengzhenrongella sp. | reverse complement strand
GAGCGGCTCGACGCCGACCAGCCGCGCGGCGATCCATGCCGCGGCGGAGTTGAGCGCCATGTGGGCACCCGGGACGGCGAGGGTCAGGCGGAGCTCGAGGGTGCCGCCGTCCGCCCCGCGAAGAGCCGGGTGCGCGGTCCGCAGCACGAAGGTCGACCCCGTGGCGCCGTCCACCCGGTAGTCGCTGAGCACGACGTCGGCGCCGGGCGCCTCGCCGTAGGTGAACACCCGGGCACCGCGGGCCGCGAGCGGCGCGCGGGCGGCCTCGACCAGGCGACCGGCGCCCGGGTCGTCCGCGCAGGCGACGAGCGCGCCGCCGTCCGCGATCCGCGCCGCGAAGTCCTCGAACGCGCGCTCGAACGCGGCGCGCGTCCCGTAGTGGTCCAGGTGGTCGGGCTCGACGTTCAGCACGACGGCAATCGTCGGCGCGTAGGCGAGGAACGAGCCGTCCGACTCGTCGGCCTCGGCGACGAAGACGTCGCCCGTCCCCTCGTGCGCGCCACCGACCGGACCGGCGGACCCGGACCCGCCTGCCTCGGCCAGCACCGAGCCGCCGATCGCGAAGGACGGGTCGAGCCCGGCAGTGGCCAGGGTCACCGCGACCATCGCCGAGGTCGTCGTCTTGCCGTGCGCACCGGCGACCGCGATCGAGCGGCGGTGCGCCATCAGCGCGGCGAGCGCGCGGGACCGGTGCAGGACCGCGAGCCCGAGCTCGCGCGCACGGGCCAGCTCGGGGTTCGACTCGCGCACCGCGGTGGACACCACGACCGTCCGCGCACCCGCGACGTGCGCCGCGTCGTGCCCGACCCAGACCGTGACGCCCGCCCGGCGCAGCCCGTCCAGCGCCGGACCCTCGCGCGCGTCGGAGCCGGTGACCTCCAGGCCGCGCGCGGCGAGCAGCGCGGCGATCGCCGACATCCCGGCGCCGCCCACGCCGATGAGGTGCGTGCGGCCGAAGCCGTCGAGGCCCCCGGTGGCAGGCTCGGCCGCGCTCATCGCGTCGCTCCGGCGGCACGCTCGACGAGGTCGGCGACCCGGGACGCGCCGTCGCGCACCCCCACCGAGGCGGCGGCCCGCCCCATCGCGGCGAGCGCGTCGGCGCGCTCGAGCAGCGGCAGCACGTGCGCGCGCAGCCAGTCGGGGGTGAGGTCCGCGTCGTCCACCAGCAGCCCGCCACCCGCGGCGACGACCGGCGCCGCGTTCAGCCGCTGCTCGCCGTTGCCGATCGGCAGCGGCACGTAGACCGCCGGCAGCCCGAGCGCCGCGAGCTCGCACACGGTCGCCGCGCCGGACCGGCACAGGACCAGCGCGGCGACGGCGTAGGCGTGCTCCATCTCGGACAGGTACTCGCGCACGTGGTAGTGCGAGCGGGCGGGTTCGGGCAAGGTGTCGACGAGGTCGAGGACGCTCTGGGACTTGCCCGCACCGGTCAGGTGCAGCACCTGGGCGCCGGCCCCGACGAGCTCGGCCGCCGTGCCCGCGACGGCCGTGTTGAGCCGCAGCGCGCCGAGGCTGCCACCGGTGACGAGCACGACCGGTCGGTCGGGCGCCAGCCCGAGGACCTCCAGCGCCGCCGCGCGGGTCCTGGCGGGGTCGGCGGCGAGCTTCTCGACGATGGAGGCGACGGCGGCCCGCAGGGGCATCCCCACGACCTGGGCGTGCGGCAGCGCGGTGCCCGGGAAGGTCACCGCGACCTCGGCCGCCCAGCGGGCGCCGAGCCGGTTCGCGAGGCCCGGACGCGCGTTCGCCTCGTGCACCACGACCGGGATGCGCCGGCGGCGGGCCGCGAGGTACGCGGGCGTCGAGACGTAGCCGCCGAAGCCGACGACGACCCGAGCACCCGAGGTGTCGATCGCCTCGCCGGCCGCGCGGACGGCGGCGATCATCCGGCCCGGCAGGGCGAACCAGGCCGCCGTCGGACGGCGCGGCAGGGGCACCCGCGGCACGAGGGCCAGGGTGAGGCCGCGCGCCGGGACCAGCTCGGCCTCCAGGCCGGTCGCGGTGCCGAGCACGGTGAGCCGCGTCGAGCTGTCGCGACGCCCGAGCTCCTCGGCCACCGCGAGCAACGGGTTGACGTGTCCGGCGGTACCACCCCCGGCGAGCAGGACGGATCCCACGGGTCCCGATCCCACGCCGCTCACCGGCGACCCGTGCCGGAGCGGACGGCTCCCGGGCGCGTGCCCGCGCCCGCGCCGCGAGCGGAGCCCGAGCGCCCGAGGACGGCGAGCGAGCGTCGCACCACCCCCGGCCGCGCGGCGAGCGCCTCGGCGGCACCGGGCTCACTGCGTGCGAAAGAGATGACGATTCCGAGTGCTGCCATGGTCATGATGAGTGCGGATCCTCCGGCGGAGACGAGTGGGAGCGGGACGCCGATCACGGGGGCGAGCCCGATCACGACCCCGATGTTGATGAGTGCCTGGCCGATCACCCAGAAGGCGATACCGGCCGTGGTGATCTTGACGAACGGGTCGGGGTGGTTGCGGATGACCCGGCACATGGCCAGGGCGAGCAGCGCGAACAGGACGAGCACGAGGAGCGTGCCGACCAGGCCCAGCTCCTCGCCGATGATCGCGAAGATGAAGTCGTTGTGCGCCTCGGGCAGGTAGGACCACTTCTCGCGGCTCTCCCCCAGGCCCAGGCCCCACCATCCGCCGGTGGCCAGGCCCCAGGTGCCGTGCAGGGTCTGGTAGCACTCCTTGGTCGGGTCGCAGCTGTCGCTGAGCCAGGAGGAGATCCGGGCCATCCGGTTACCGTTGGTCGCAGCGAGGAATCCGACCGCCACCGCTGCGAAGGTGCCCGCGACGCCGAAGACCCGCATGGGTACCCCGGCGATGAACATCGCGCCGGCCACCAGCAGGATCAGCACGAGGGCGGTGCCGAGGTCGTGTCCGAGCAGCACCAGCCCGATCAGCAGCCCGGCCACCGGCAGCACCGGGATGACCGAGTGCTTCCAGTCGCTCAGCAGCGAACGCTTGCGCGCGAGCACGACTCCGAGCCACAGCGCGAGGGCGACCTTGCCGATCTCGGACGGCTGGATCATGACCGGCCCGATCGGCAGCCAGTTCTTGTTGCCGTTCACGGCGTGCCCGAGCGGGGTCAGCACCATCAGCTGCAGCACCCCGGCACCGCCGAGCGCCCACCACGCGATGCCCTTGTAGAACCGCAGCGGCAGCCGGGACGCCAACCAGAGCACCGGCAGGCCGACGAGCGCGAACTGCGCCTGCTTGGCGAACTCGGCGTACGGCGACTTGTCGGCCGCGAGCGACTCGACGCTCGAGCTCGACAGCACCATGACCAGGCCGAGCACGACGAGGATCGCGGTCGCGCCGCGCAGCACGTAGAAGCTGGTCACGGCACTGTCCCACTGCCCGAGCCGCGAGCTCCAGGTGCGCGCGGGCGCGCCCGGGCCGCGCGCGGGGGCGGGCCGGCCGCGCGCGGCGCCGGCGCGCCGGTCCCCCGTCGCCTGGGTCATCGCGCGGCGAGGCCGCGGGCCGCGCCGGCGAAGGCGTCGCCGCGCTGCGCGTAGGACGTGAACTGGTCCATCGACGCGCAGGCCGGCGCGAGCAGCACGGTGCCACCGGGCAGGGCGAACTGGCGAGCGATCTCCACGGCGTGAGTCATCACCGAGCCAGTCTCGCGGGGATCTACCGCCGTGACCGGTACCTCGGGCGCGTGTCGGGCAAGCGCCGAGCGCAACGGCTCCTGGTCGACGCCGATCAGCACGACCGCCCGGAGCCGGTCGCGGCGGGTGCGCACGAGGTCGTCGAACGTCGCGCCCTTGGCCAGTCCGCCCGCGACCCACACCACGCTGCCGGGCGCGAACGCCCCGAGCGAGGCCGCCGCCGCGTGCGCGTTGGTGGCCTTGGAGTCGTCCACGTACGCGACGCCGTCGACGGTCGCGACGGTCTGGATCCGGTGCGCACCGGGGGCGTAGGCGCGCAGCCCGGCGCCCACGGCCGACGGCGCGACGCCGTGCGCGAGGGCGAGCGCGGCCGCCGCGAGTGCGTCGGCGACCACGTGGGAGGGCACCGCCCCGGTCCGCGGGTCGGTGCCGTCGGAGCTCGCGAGGTGCGCCAGGTCGGCGAGCGTGCCGAGCTCGATGCCGTGCGTGTGCCGCTGACCGGCGAAGGCCCGGTCCACCAGCACGTCCTCGACGAGGCCCACCTGCCCGACGGCGGGCACGCCGAGGGTGAAGCCGACCGCGAGGGCGCCGTCGCGCACCTCGGCGTCCCGGACCAGCCGTTCGGTCTGCGCGTCGGCGCAGTTGTAGACGCAGGCCGCCTCGGCCCGCTCGTACACCCGGCCCTTGTCCGCGACGTAGGCATCGAGCGAGCCGTGCCAGTCGAGGTGGTCGGGGGCGAGGTTGAGCACGGCGGCGCCCTGCGCCGACATCGAGTGCGTGAAGTGCAGCTGGAAGCTGGACAGCTCGACGGCGAGCACGTCCAGGCTCGCGTCTCCCACGGCGGTGACGACGGGCGTCCCGACGTTGCCGACGGCGAGCGCGTGCTCACCGCCCGCGACCAGGATCGCCTCGAGCATCCCGACCGTGGTGGTCTTGCCGTTCGTGCCGGTCACCGCGAGCCACGGCGCGGGCGCGCCGCCGTCGGCCCGGCGGGTGCGCAGGCGCCAGGCCAGCTCGACCTCGCTCCACACCGGCGTGCCGC
>NZ_DATCNW010000253.1:0-20804 GCF_036565025.1 Pengzhenrongella sp. | reverse complement strand
CGTCATCGTCGCCGCCTGACCCCCGCCCGCCCCGCCGGCCCCGACGGCCCGCCGAGGTAGTACCTGCGCGCCGAGGTAGAGCCCTGCAACGCTCTACTTCGGCTGTTCGGTACTACCTCGGCGAACGACGCGGGTTTGGGTTCGGGAGGGTGAAGAGCTCGCAGGTGGTGTCGTAGTAGCGGGTTGTTTGGCCGCGGGGGGTCATGCCTAGGCGTGTGCAGACGCGCTGGGAGGGCAGGTTGTCCGGTGCGGTGACCGCGACGACCTCCTCGACGTCGTGGGCGAAGGCGTGCCGCAGGACCGCCGCCGCCGCTTCGGTCGCGTAGCCGCTTCCCCAGGAGTTCGGGTGGAAGTGCCAGCCGATCTCGATGTCCGCAGCGGGCTTCGGCGGAGTGTCGCTGGCCGACGACGGGATCGGCTTGAGCAGGAGGTTTCCGAACAGCTGCCCGTCGCGGGCGTCGGCCACGGCCCAGATCTGGTGCACCGGATGGTCCAGTTCCTGCCGGCGACGGATGCTCTCCACGGCCTCGCCGCGGGACTCCATGACCCGCGGAACCAGGCCGATGAACCGCTGCACCTCCCACCGTGAGTACAGGTCGAAGACGAAGTCGGCGTCGGCCAATTCCCACGGTCGCAGCGGTCCCGACCCGGTTTTCGGAAGAATGTGCGTGAATGACGCTCACATTCTTCCGAAAACCGGATCCGGTGGCTCACCAGGCGAGGCCGAGGGTGTACTTGCCGTTGCTGGCGCCGGTGCCGCCGGCGTAGTACACGATCCTGGCGGAGAACGCCGCGCTGCTCGCGGCGGTGTTCGTGGCCGCTTCGCGGTCGACGCTCCCGGCGCCCAGCTCGCTCGACGCGACGAGCGTGCCGGCCGCGTTGTAGACGTACGGGTCGTAGTCGGCCGTGCTGGCCGTCGGGGTGAGCGTCGAGGTGAGCGTCGCGCCGATCGCGGCCTGCACGGCCGCGTTCGCATCCAGCATGCCCGAACCGCAGCTCACGCAGCTGGCCACGAACGGCCGGGAGGAAGACTTGAGCCGGCTCTCCACCTGGTCCGGGGTCAGTGCGGGGTTGGCCGAGAGCATCAGCGCTGCCACGGCGGCGACGTGCGGGGTGGCCATCGAGGTGCCCTGGTAGTAGCCGTAGGTGTCCGCGCCCGGCGCCGTGGTGCCGGCGTTCAGGGTGGACAGGATGCCGTTCGCCGTGCCGCCGCTCTGGTCCCCGCCCGGTGCGGCGAGGTCGACCAGGGTGCCGAAGTTCGAGTAGTAGGCGCGCGCGCCCGTCGGGCCGTAGGCCGCGACCGCCACCACGCCCGAGCAGTTGGCCGGGCTCGAGTAGGAGACGTTCACCCCCTCGTTGCCGGCGGCGACGACGACCACCGCACCGTTGGACCGGGCGGCGTTGATCGCGCTCTGGCTGGTGGTGTCGCACGCGCCGCTCCCACCGAGCGACAGGTTGAGCACCCGGGCCCGGTTGGCGTTCGTCGGCAGCCCGCTGACGGTGCCGCCCGAGGCCCAGATCATGGCGTCGGCGATGTCCGAGGTGTAGCCGCCGCAGGTCCCGAGCGTGCGCAGCGGGACGACCTTGGCCGCGGGCGCGATGCCGGTGACGCCGACGCCGTTGTTCGAGACGGCGGCGATCGTCCCGGACACGTGGGTGCCGTGCCAGCTGGAGTTCGAGGCCGGTTCACCGGCGGCGCACTGGTTCGCCGCGGTGTAGTCGCCCGGGTCGGCCGCGGAGCTGTCGCGACCGTTGCCGTCGCCCGACACCGCCGTGTCGCTGATCATGTCGTACCCGCCGACGATGTTCGCGGCCAGGTCGGCGTGCGGCCGGTAGCCCGTGTCGATGACCCCGACATTCACGCCCGCACCCTTGGTCACGTCCCACGCCCCCAGCACGTTGATACCGACGCTGGTGGTCTTCAGGGCCCACAGATCGGTCCAGCGGGGGTCGTTCGGCGCGGCGGCCAGCGCGTGCATCTCGCGGTCCGGCTCGGCGTACTCGACGGTCGCGTCGTCCCGGGCGATCTTGGCCGTCACCGAGGCGACGTCCGCAGCCGGAAAGGCATCGTCGAGCTGCCAGACCTGCGCACCGAGGCCGTTGTCGCGCACATGCGCCACGGTGGCGTGCAGCGTGGCGGCGGCCTGCTCGATCCGGGCCTTGCGGTCCCCGGCCGACGACGCCCGCCCGGCTGCGGTCGTCGCGCGGTACTTCACGATCAGCCGGTCCGTGGCCGTGTCCGCCGCGTCCGCTCCGAACGCCGGCGCGCTGACCGGCGCGGCCGACCGTGCGGCCGGGGACGCGCCGGGAACCGCAGCCGAGGCCGACGTCGCCAGCAGGAGCGTCGAGGCCGCACCGGCGGCGACCAAGAGGTGCATTCGGGTCATTCTGCGGTGATCCATGGGCGTTCCAACCTGGGAGTCGAGCTGCGTGGAGGAAATGGCGAGAACGCACGCGCGCGGTCGGCAGCGATACCCGCCGCGCACGCCTTCTGTCGACGGATCTGGGGTTCTCGGAAAATGCGCCCTCGGCTCAACGGGCCCGCACCACGTTGCAGCAGCCACAGTATTTAGTTTTCAATAACGTCGTCAATAGGCAGTTTCCCGGTGGCCCGTCGAGGCTATTTCAGAACAAATTCACGGCGGATTGTCGGGTTTTCATCCGTAATGTCCGGCAAATTGGCCGTGAAGTATTTTCAGGCCGGCTCAGCCCGGGTCGATCAGCGTCCAGGACCAGGCGTGGCTGCCCGGCCGCACGGGCTCGTGCGGCGCAGGCTGCTCGGGCTGACGCCTAGCGTGGTGCCATGCAGCCTGACCCGAGTCCGTCCGCAGCCCCGCCGGTGGCACGCAGGACCGCTCGAGCACCGGGCCGGCGCATTCGACTTGCCGCCGCCGCGGTCTGCGTCGTGGCTGCGGGCCTGGTCGTGACCCAGCTCGGGCACGGCCCCGTCGCTGGGATCGTCGGCGACAGCCTGTATGCGGTGCTGGTCTATCTGCTCGCTGCGGTCCTGGCGCCCCGGGCGCGCGCCGGGCGCGTGGCCGCCGTCGCCGTCGCGGCGTGCGCCGGAATCGAGTTCGCCCAGCTGACCGGCGTCCCGGCCGCGCTCGTCGCCTCCTGGCCACCGGCGCGCTACGTCCTCGGCGCCACGTTCCAGGCCGTGGACCTCGCGGCCTACGCCGGGGGCGCGCTGTTGGCGTGCCTCCTGGATCGCGCGACCTCCCGTCCCGTCGCGTCCGGCAGATCCCGACGCAACGCGTAGATCCCGACGCAACGCGTAGATCCCGACGCGACGCGTATCCCGACGCAACGCGTATCCCGACGCGACGCGTAGATCCATCAGCCCCGCCTCGAGTTCGCCTCCCGGAGGCGATTTCGCCGGTTCGACGCCCCCCCCGCCAGGCGTAGGAATGGGAAGAAATGGCGCGTCTGACGCACCAAACCTTCCGAATCCTGACCCGACGCCCGGTCGGGAGGCGCCCCGCTCGGACGGGACGGAGTTTTGGTCCGGATCTGCTCGGAACACGGTCAATTCCCCACCAGAACCGGCCGGCGGGCGTCCGCCGCCGTCGCCGGGCGCAGGAATGGGAAGATATGGCGCGTCTGACGCACCGAATCTTCCGAATCCTGACCCGACCCGGTTCGACGAGCACGTTCTCGGCTGGGCTTTTGCCCATCGGGAGTCGGAACCGGTCGGTGGCCAGCACGCACGTCGCGGCAAGCACCTGACAGCGCCTCCGACCAGCACGTCGACGCCGCCGCGGACCACCCGCCATCCCGACCCGTGTTTCGCTCCCGGGAAACAACCGCCTGGCAGGATGCACCTGACCAGGCTGTTCGCAGCCGCCGTCGACCCGGAAAATGGTGTGCCAGTGGGTGTCACGACAGGCTCGAGCTCGTCGCTACGACTACGTCCGCTCGGGGCAGCGGACGAACCGCAGGCGCGGGAGGCACACACCGAGCTCGCCCTCGACGGGTTCGAGTTCCTGCTGGACCGAACCGTCGGGGAATCGTGGCCCGCCTACCTGGCACGGCTGGAGGACCAGCGCGTCGGTGTCGACCTGCCCGAAGGCTGGGTCCCGTCGACCTTCCTCGTCGCCGAGGTCGACGGCGTGATCGTGGGACGGATCTCGATCCGGCACCTGCTCAATGCCTATCTCGCGGAGGTCGGCGGCCACATCGGCTACGGGGTTCGGCCCGGCTTCCGCCGCCGTGGCTACGCGACCGAGATGCTGCGCCAGAGCCTCGTCATCGCTCGCGGGGAGGGCGTCGAGCGCGTGCTGGTGACCTGTGATGCCGACAACGTCGGTTCGGCGCAGACCATCGAGAACTGTGGCGGCGAACTCGAGCGGATCGCACCCGGGCGTGACGGCTGGTCGGCCAAGCGCCGCTACTGGATCGACGCGCTAGCCGTCGCTCCGGTCTGAGCTCCGGGCGCCCCGCGGACCAGGGCCCGCGGCGGCCACCGCGCCGATCCCGGTCAGCGCGTGACCCAGCGCGCGCTCGAAGTGTTCCTCGCTGCCGTACCTGCTCAGGTCCTCGGCGACCTCGACCGTGAGCGGGTACGCCTGCGCCGGAAGGCTGAGCAGGGCGTTGCGCAGCGTCGGCGCGTCGCGCGGATCGCCGGGTGGCGCGGTGCTGCGTGCGGTCGCGAACGCCGCCCAGCCGTAGTTGAGGGCGAGCAAGCCGGAGAACGCCGCGACGGCGTCCGCGCCGGTCAGGCCGCCGCGCCGGAGGATCCCCAGGGCGAGCTCGCCGATACCGGTCGCGCTGCGCCCGGGCGTGGGGTGGTTGAACAATGACGTGATGGCCTGCGGGTGCGCGGCGAGCACTCGGTGGTGGGCGACGGCGAACCGGCGAAGGTCCTCGAGCCAGTCGTCCGTCGGCGGATCGGGTTCGAAGCGGCTCAGGACCCGGTCCAGGAGGGCGTCGATCAGGTCGTCCTTGGTCGCGAAGTAGCGATAGAGGGCCATCGGTGAGGCCGCCAGCTCCGCGGCCACCGCACGCATGGTCAGTCGTTCGTAGCTCTCGGCGGCGACCCGTTCGGCCGCGTCGAGGATCCCCTCCGCCGTGACGGATCCCCGCGGGCGACGGCCGCGCTCCGAACGCGCCGGAGAGGCTGACACGGATCTTGACCCTTCCATGGTGTACAGCGTACGTTAACGACTAACGTACAACGTACGTCAACATCTCAGTGGTGCGCAGCGATCCAGGAGACCGTCATGACAACCGCCCTCGCCGGGTACCCGATGCCGTCCGACGACGGGCCGGGCGCATGACCGCGCGGCACGTCATCTTCGGGACGGGCGCGATCGGCCTGGCCACGTTCGACGCCCTGCGGCGCCGCGGTGAGACCGTCCGGCTCGTCAACCGCTCCGGACACGCTCGCGTGCCCGACGACGTCGACGTCGTCGGCGGTGATGCGAGCGATCCGGCCTTCACGACGGCGGTCGCCGAGGGTGCCCAGGTCGTCTACCAGGCTCTGAATCCGCCGTACTCCGAGTGGGTCGCGCGGTTCCCGGCGCTCCAGGCCGGCGTGCTCGCCGCGGCCGAGGCGACCGGCGCGCGGCTCGTCAGCATGGAGAACGTCTACATGTATGGCCGCCCGGCCGGGCGGCCGCTGACCGAGGACCGCGCGTACGACGCCCACACGACCAAGGGACGGCTCCGGGCTCGGATGGCCCTCGAACTCCTCGCCGCTCATCGGGCCGGCCGCGTCGAGGTCGCCATCGGCCGGGCGTCGGACTACTTCGGCCCGCGCGGCGGCGCCCAGTCGAACCTCGGTGACCGCTTGTTCGCACCCGCGCTGGCGGGGAAGACCGCGACCGTGCTCGGCGACCTCGACCAGCCCCACACCTACAGCTACATCCCCGACATCGGCGAGGGTCTCGCCGTGCTCGGCGAGCATCCCGACGCCACCGGCCAGGTCTGGCACCTGCCCAACGACCCCGACACCCGCACGACGCGCGAGCTCGCCGACGTCGTCTACACGCTCGCCGGCCAACCCCGCACCAAGGTTCGCGAGCTGCCCGCGGCACTGCTGCGCGTGGTCGGTCTGGTCAACCCCACGGCGCGAGCGCTCGTCGAGATGAGCTACCAGTTCGACGAGCCCTTCATCGTCGACTCCGCCAAGATCGCCACCAAGCTCGGGGTCACCGCAACCGCAGTCGAGGAAGCGCTGCACGACACGCTGCTGAGCTATTCGGGCGGTCGATCCTGAGCCCTGCGCAGGATTGAACCCGCGCCGCCGGTGGTGGAATCATGGGTGAGGCGGGGGATTGTCGCGCGGAAGAGCAAACACTCATGCGTGAAAAGGCGCCAGCCCCCGACCCCGCCGCAGAAGTGCTCGGAAAGCTGCTCGTCGCGCTCCAGACCCTCGACGTCCTGCCCGACGCGGAACGGATGGCCGAATTCCTGCAGCGGGCGCTGCGCGAGGTGCCGGGGATCGCCGACGCGTTCATGTGCCACGCCGGAAAACTGTTGCCCGCGGACCAACCGGCCATCGAGGCCCTCGACCTGCACTGCCCGAGAGTCGAGCGGCCATCGGTTCCGATGTGCTTCCTGCCGGACCGGCCGGACCTGCACCTGGTTGCCATGCGGACGCCGCGCGGCGCATTCGGCTGCCTGATGCTCGCAGTCGATGATGAGGCGCGGTTCGGGCCGTACAAGCCGTTCCTCGTCAATACCGGAAACATGGTCGCCACGATCCTCGAGAACCGGCAGAACGCCCGCTCGCTCGCCGAGGCGAACGCGCAGCTGAACGGGATCGTCGACGAGCTCGAGGAGCGGGTGAAGAACAGGACCTGGGAGCTCGAAGCCGCCGAGGAGCGCTATCGCACGACGCTCGCCACGCTGCCCGACGCGATCTCGACGTTGCGTGCGGTGCGCGGTGATACCGGGGAGATCATCGACTTCGAATGGACCTACGCGAACCCGGCGAAGGCGGCGCTGCACCCTGGCACGAACCTGCTGGGGAAGCGGCTCCTGCAGCTCCACCCCCAGTTCCGGGAGGTCGGCGTCCTCGACGCGTTCGTGCACGTGGTCATGACCGGCGAGCCAGCCCTCCTGGAGGTGCAGCAGCCGAACGAGGGCGCCCCGGCGACGATCGCCGAGTGCCGCGCCGCCCGCTTGGGCGACGGAGTGGTGGCAGCGTTCCGCGACGTCACAGACCAGCGCGCCGCCGCCATCATCCTGGCCGATTCGGAGGCGCGGTACCGGCTCCTGACCGAGAACGCGTCCGACGTGGTCATGCTGCTGACCCCGGGCTGGCGCTTCGAGTGGGTGTCCGACTCGGTCACCGACGTTCTCGGCTGGAGTCCGGCCGACCTCGTCGCGCACGACGTCGACGAGTTCATCCACCCGGTGGACCTGGACCGGTTCCGGCAGGTGGTCGCCGAGGTTCCGGCGAGTGCGGCGAGCGTGGAGTTCCGGTTCCGCCGCTCGGACGGGACCTACCGGTGGGTGTCGTGCCGAACCCGCGCGAAGCTGGACCAGTTCGGCACCCTGGTGGCCGTCGCGGGCGCCATCGTCGACATCGCGGATCGCAAGGCGGCGGAGGCGAAGCTGGCCTACGCCGCCAGCCACGATCCACTGACCGGCCTGGCGAACCGGACCTTGCTGGTGGACGAGGCGGACCGGGCGCTCGCCGTCGGGAACGGGTCGGGTCGGACCACGGCGCTGCTGATGGTGGACCTCGACCACTTCAAGAACATCAACGACGCCCTGGGGCACGGCGTCGGCGATGAGTTCCTCCGCGGCGTGGCGCGGCGGATCGCGGCGTCGGTGCGCTCGGTCGACCTGGTCGCCCGGCCCGGCGGCGACGAGTTCGTGGTGCTGCTGCGCGGCCTCGACGACCCCTCGGACGCAGTCCGGCTGGCCGAGCGGCTCGTGATGCAGTCCCGGGAGCCCATCACGGTGGGCGGCACCGAGCTGTACGCCACCGCCTCGGTGGGCATCGCCCTGACGGTGCCCGGGGTCGACCCGGTCCGGCGGGCCATCGACCTGATCCGCGAGGCCGACACGGCGATGTACGCGGCCAAGGTCAGCGGCCGCGATCGCGTCGCGCGGTTCACCGACGACCTGCGGCGCACCGTGGACGCCCGGATGCGCCTGGAGGGCGACCTGCGCCGCGCCCTCGCCCACGAGGAGCTGGCGGTCTGGTACCAACCGGAGATCGACCTGCGCGACGGGTCCGTCCGGGCCGCCGAGGCGCTGCTGCGCTGGCACCACCCCGACGGTCGGCTGCGCGTCGCGGCGCAGTTCATCGACGTGGCCGAGGACAGCGGGCTCATCCTCGACATCGGGGCCTGGGTCCTGCGCCAGGCGTGCGCCGACGCCGCCGGGTGGGCGACGCAGGACCCCTCGCGCCGACTGGTCCTGCGGGTCAACCTCTCCCCGCCGGAGCTCAGCCAGCTCGGGCTGCTGACCACCCTCGACCAGGCCCTCGCCTTGAGCGGGCTCGACCCGGGCCTGCTGTGCGTGGAGATCACCGAGACCACCGTGCTGAGCGACAGCTCCACGGTGAAGGCCAACCTCGACGGGATCCGGCAGCGCGGCATCGAGCTCGCGATCGACGACTTCGGCACCGGCTACGGCTCGCTGACCTATCTGCGCCGCTACCCGATCGACGTCCTGAAGATCGACCGCAGCTTCGTCACCCACATCACCACGCAGACCAACGACCGCAAGCTGGTCGCCGGAGTGGTCGCCCTCGCCGATCGGCTGGACATCGCCGTCACGGCCGAGGGCATCGAGCTGGCCGACCAGGAGCGGCTCCTGCGCGACCTCGGCTGCGCCGGGGCGCAGGGCTTCCTGTACGCCCCGGCGCTGCCCGCCGACGGGCTGGTGAAGTTCCTGAGCCGCTAGCCACCGTTGCGCAGGTCCCGGGGTGTCCCGCCCGCGCCGAACCCGGCCGCAGGTACGTTTGTCAGCATGGCGACCCGTACGTCTTCCTCCGGACGCGCCCCCGCGACCCGTAAACGGACTACCCCGGCGGCCCGCGGCACCTCGCGCGGCGGCTCCGCACCGCGTCCCGCCGGACGCAAACCCGCCCCGACCCGGCCGGCGCTGCCGGTGCGCGCCGTGCGCGGCGTGTGGATGGGCTTCGCCCACCTCATCGGCGGCACCGCGCGCCGGATCGGGCGCGGCGCACGCGACCTGGACCCCGCCCACCGCCGGGACGGCTTCGCGTTCACGCTCCTGGGCCTGGCGGTCGTCGTCGCCGCCCGCGAGTGGTGGAACCTCTCGGGCACCGCGGGCGACGTCGTGCACGACGTCGTCGCGGGCACCTTCGGCCGGGTCGGCCTCGCCCTGCCCCTCGTGCTGCTGGGCCTCGCCATCCGGCTCATGCGGCACCCGGACCGCACCCAGGACACGTCCAGGGTCACCATTGGGGTGTCCGCGATCGGTGTCGCGATCTGTGCCCTGGTCCAGATCTCGGCCGGCCTGCCCGACCCGTTCGACGACGTCCGGCCCGTGCAGGACGCGGGCGGCGTCGTCGGCTACCTCCTCGGTACCCCGCTGACCAGCGCACTGTCGGCGTGGGTGGCCGTCCCGCTGCTCGTGCTGCTCTCGTTCTTCGGCGTGCTGGTCGTCACCGCGACGCCCGTGCACCAGATCGGCCCGCGCCTGCGCGCCGGTTACGACCGCCTCACCGGCAACCACCACCCGGACGGACCGGCTCCTGACGACGACGCGCCCCTGGTCATCAACGCCGGCCACACCGCGACCGAGGAGGTCGAGCCGCGCCCCAAGAAGGGCCTGCGGCGGGCGCTGTCGGGCAAGAAGCGCGCGCCCGGCGTCTCGGACGCCGACCGGCTCGAGGCGTACGAGGCCGACGAGGCGTTCAAGGCCGCCGCGATCGTGGAGGCCGCGCGCGTCGCGGACGAGGCGGAACCCTCGACCGCGACCGCGCCGACCACGGTGCTCGCGGGGTCCAGGCTTCCCCGCGCACTGGTCGCGCCCCCGACCAAGGGCGTGCCGCGCGGCGAGCAGCCGATGCTCGAGGGCGACGTTGTCTACACCCTCCCGCCGGAGGACGTGCTCGAGAAGGGCCCCCCGCACAAGCTGCGCTCCGCGGCCAACGACCGCGTCGTCGAGTCGCTGACCAGCGTGCTGACGCAGTTCGAGATCGACGCGCGGGTCACCGGCTTCATGCGCGGCCCGACCGTGACCCGGTACGAGGTCGAGCTCGGTCCCGCCGTGAAGGTCGAGCGCGTCACCGCGCTGAGCAAGAACATCGCCTACGCGGTGGCGAGCGCGGACGTGCGCATCCTGTCCCCGATCCCGGGCAAGTCCGCGATCGGCATCGAGATCCCCAACACGGACCGCGAGACGGTCTCCCTCGGCGACGTGCTGCGGTCTTCGGCCGCGCGGCGCAGCGAGCACCCCATGGTGATCGGCGTCGGGAAGGACGTCGAGGGCGGCTACGTCGTGGCCAACCTCGCCAAGATGCCCCACCTGCTCGTGGCCGGCGCGACCGGCGCGGGCAAGTCGAGCTTCGTGAACTCGATGATCGTCTCGATCCTGATGCGCTCCACGCCCGACGAGGTCCGCATGGTGCTCGTGGACCCCAAGCGCGTCGAGCTGACGATCTACGAGGGCATCCCGCACCTCATCACGCCCATCATCACGAACCCGAAGAAGGCCGCCGAGGCCCTCGAGTGGGTCGTGCGGGAGATGGAGTCGCGGTACGACGACCTCGCCCTGTTCGGGTTCAAGCACCTCGACGACTTCAACGCCGCGGTCCGCTCGGGCAAGCTCAAGCCGCTGCCCGGCAGCGAGCGCAAGATCGCGCCGTACCCCTACCTGCTGGTCGTCGTCGACGAGCTCGCGGACCTCATGATGGTCGCCCCGCGTGACGTCGAGGCCTCGATCCAGCGGATCACCCAGCTCGCACGCGCCGCGGGCATCCACCTCGTGCTCGCGACCCAGCGCCCGAGCGTCGATGTCGTGACGGGCCTGATCAAGGCGAACGTGCCCTCCCGACTCGCCTTCGCGACGTCGTCCCTGACGGACTCGCGGGTCGTGCTCGACCAGCCCGGCGCGGAGAAGCTCATCGGCCAGGGTGACGCGCTGTTCCTGCCGATGGGTGCCGCGAAGCCGATGCGTACCCAGGGCGCCTGGGTCACCGAGTCCGAGATCCACGCCGTCGTCGCGCACGTCAAGAGCCAGCTCAAGCCCGTCTACCGCAAGGATGTCGCCGCGACGGTCGTGCGCAAGCAGGTCGACGAGGACATCGGCGACGACCTGGACCTGCTGCTGCAGGCCGCCGAGCTGTGCGTGACGACCCAGTTCGGCTCGACCTCGATGCTCCAGCGCAAGCTGCGCGTCGGGTTCGCCAAGGCCGGCCGGCTGATGGACCTGCTGGAGTCGCGCGAGATCGTCGGACCCTCGGAGGGCTCCAAGGCCCGCGAGGTCCTGGTCGGGCCGGACGACCTGGCGGGGACCCTCGCGATGCTCCGCGGCGAGCCGAACCCCGACGGCGACGACGCGTTCGACCAGGTCGCAAGTGGTGCGGGCATGCCACCCGAGGCGAAGGACTACCACGACGACGCCGAATAGCGCCCCCACCCCGAGTTGTCAGCGCGAACGCGGTCCCTGGGGCGCGTAGCGGCTGACAAGTCCGGGCGGCGCGAAGTCGTACGAGCCGGGCGTCGCGGCGGCTGCCGCCCCGGCGACGGCAGGGGCGACGGTCGCGCGCCACACGAGGGCCGCGCCCCACCCGATGCCGGCGAGCAGCACCAGAGCGCCGAGGATCGCGACCCCCCGAAGGACCCATCGTCGTCGCGCAGACGCGGGCTGACTCCTCACAAATCGACCATATTGACGGGTGAGGGCCCGATGGGGCCCGATCGGGTGTCGGGAAGAGGTGCGCCGAACGCCTACGCTGATGTGGTGGTCGCGGACGCTCCCTCCCAGTGGAATCTCGCGAACGCGGTAACGATCGGGCGCATCGCGCTCGTCCCGTTCTTCGCGGTCGCGGTCCTTGCGGACGGCGGGCACGCCGTGAGCTGGCGGCTCCTCGCGACCGGGATCTTCGTCCTCGCGGCGAGTACCGACAAGCTCGACGGCTACATCGCCCGACGGCACAACATGGTCACCGAGCTGGGCGCGCTGCTGGACCCGATCGCGGACAAGCTGCTCGTCGGGACCGCCCTGGTCATCCTCTCCGTGCTCGGCGACCTGCCCTGGTGGGTCACGGTCGTGATCCTGGTGCGCGAGCTCGGGATCACCGCGATGCGGTTCCTGATGATGCGGTACGCGACGTTGCCGGTCTCGCGGGGCGGCAAGTTCAAGACCGTCATGCAGGCCATCGCGATCTCGATCTACCTGCTGCCGCTCGTCGAGCTGCCGGCGGTCGCGGAGGTGTTCGCGGGCATCGTGATGGGCCTCGCCGTCGCGATCACGGTGGTGACCGGCGCCGACTACGTGCGGCAGGCGATCCGGTTGCGCGCCGACGCGCTGCCGGGTTGAGGCGAGCACCTCCCGTGCCGTCCGACCAACTCGCAACCGACAGGCTCGCTCCTGACCCGCTCGCCGCCGACCTGCTCGCAGCGCTGTGCGCCCGCCGGTGGACGGTCGCGGTCGCGGAGTCGCTCACCGGCGGTCTCGTGTGCGCCTCGCTCGTCGACATCGCCGGCGCCTCCAAAACCGTGCGGGGCGGGGTGGTCGCGTATGCGACCGATCTCAAGACCAGCCTGCTCGGCGTCGACGGCGACCTGCTCGCCGCGCGCGGTGCGGTGGACCCCGACGTCGCGGGCGCGATGGCCGCGGGGGTGCGCGAGCGGCTGGGCGCCGACGTCGGGCTGGCGACGACCGGCGTGGCCGGTCCCGGTGCAACCGACGGGCACGGGCCCGGCACGGTGCACGTCGCGGTCGCGACCGCCGACGGCGTCCGGGTCGGCTCGGCGCAGCTGCCCGGGGACCGGCACGCGGTGCGGATCGCGGCGCGGGACCTCGTGCTCGGCCTCGCGGTCGACGTCGTCCGCGAACACGGAACAGGCAGGGCCGTTCGGGATCAGGGAACAGGCGGAGCACCGAGCACGTTGGATGAAATGTGATGCAGAACAGGCCAACGAACCGCGCGGCAGACGGCACTGTCCATGGCCCGGGGTACGGTAGGAATCTCCCCAGTAGGGGACGCGCCACTGCGACTGTGACGGTTCGCCGGCCAAACGGGCCGGTTCCGGTACAGCCGAAGGCGCTCGAACGAGACACGAGAGGGGGACGCCCAGTGGTCGTACTACGCCGCGAGATCGGTGATGTGCTGCGAGATGCCCGCCAACGGCAAGGGCGCACCCTGCGTGAGGTGTCCTCGGCAGCTCGGGTTTCGCTCGGGTACCTGAGTGAGGTCGAACGAGGTCAGAAGGAAGCGTCGTCGGAGCTGCTCGGCAGCATCTGCGGCGCGCTGGACGTGCCGCTGTCGCTCGTGCTCCGCGAGGTCAGCGACCGCATCGCGGTCGCCGAGGGTCTGTCGATCCCGGACACCGTTCCGGCCGAGCTGACCGCCTCGTTGCGGCGTTCGCCTGATTCGGGCCTGGCTCGTGCCCGCGTCCGCGGCGTGCTCGCACCCGTCGGCTGAGCATCTCCGCCCAGGCGCGCTACGAGCGCGCCTGGCACCCGGGACAGTAGTAGATCGCCCGCTCCCTGGGCGGTTCGTTTGCCTGCCCGACGGCGATCGGCGTGCCGCACCGCCGGCACGGCAGATTCGCCCTGCCATGCACCAGGGCCGTGCGCCCACGGACGAGCTCGCCGGTAGCGGTCGGGCTCCGCGCCGCGACCGAACGGGCCATCAGGGTGCGCGCGGTGAGCAGCAGCGCGCCGGGGTCCGCGACCCGGTCGGCAGGCGTCCACGGCCACAGCCTGCGGGCGAACAGCGACTCGGCCGCGTAGATCGTGCCGATCCCCGCCGCGACGCGCTGGTCCAGCAGGACCTCCGCCACGGGGGTGTCCGCGCGGTCGGCGAACCGGCGCAGCGCCTCGGGGAGGCCCGAGCCTTCGAAGTCCGGATCGAGCAGGTCCGGTCCGAGGTGCCCGATCACCGTGTGCTCGTCACGCGTCGCGACGACGTCGAGCATCCCGATCCTGGTCCCGGTCGCCGTCCAGGTGGCCGCACCCAGCACGACCCGCACGAACGCCCCGCGGGCCGCCGCGGCCGGTGAGCCCGTCCGGGCAACGGCCCACGAGCCCTCCATGCGCAGGTGCGTGTGCAGGGTGCGCGCGTCGTCGAAACGGGTCAGCAGGTGCTTGCCGTACGAGACCGTGCCGAGCACGGCGCGGCCGACCAGGTCGACCTCGGCGGCGGTCGGCCAACGCAGCTCGGCGCGGGTCAGCACGTGACCGGTGAGCGCGGCGTCGAGCCGGGCGGCGGTGCGGCGCAGGACGTCACCCTCGGGCACGGTGCCCACCCACGGCGTGCCCGACCGCACCGACGAACCGCCCGGTCACGACCGGGCCGTTCCTCACGCCTGACCGCGCAGCCGCAGGCCGCGGGGCGTCGGCGCGAACCCTACGGCGGTGAGCGCGTGACCCAGCGGGCTGCGCAACGTGTCCCCGCCCAGCAGCGCCGCGCCGTCGCCGCGCTGGACGATGATCCGCCCGAGGCGCCCCGTGCGTGCCGTCTCGGCGAGCCGGCCGGCCGCGGCGGTGAGCAGCGCAGCGTCGTCGGTGAACGACAGCAGCGTGCGCCCGCCCCGCTCGACATAGAGCACCAGCGCGCCCGCGACCAGCACGACCACCGCACCCGCCTTGCGCCCGGGCCGGTGCCGCGCCGGGTCGCCGGCACCGGGCACCGCGCCCGCCCCCGAACCCACCACGGGCGCCGGCCACGCGAGCGCGGCGCCGTACGGGTTCGCCGGGTCCGTCGCGGCGAGCAGCAACCCCGGCGCGCCCTCGTCCGTCCCGGTCGCCTCCTTCGCGTCCGCGCGGAGCTGGTCGACCGCGCCAGGCAGCGCGAACTGCGACCCGCCGAGATGCTCGACGAAGTAGCCGCGGCGCACCCGACCGGCCTGCTCCAGGGCGGCAAGCACGCGGTAGATCGCTCCGAACTGCCCCGAGATCCCCTCGGCCGGCGCGACGGCGCGGGTAAGCACCCCGTGCCGGTCCAGCAGCTGGGCGGCCAGCGCGTGCGCGCGCACGGTCGGGTCGAGCTCGCGCGCGGGCAGCAGCGACCACCTGCCGCCCGCCTCCTGCCCGACGACGCCGCCCGGTCGCGGCAGGCCCGCGCGCAGCCCCAGCCGCGCTCCGCGCAGCATCGCCCGCGTGCGCGGGGTGGGTGCGCGCACCCGGTGGGCGGTCCCGCCGCCGCCGCCCGAGCCGAGCCGGGCCCGCAGCGGGGTGAGCCCGTCGTTGGTCACGAACCCCGCCCAGACCAGATCCCAGACGGCGGCGGCGACCGACGCCTGCGAGGGCGCGGCCGCTGCTCCCGGCAGCGTCGCCACGTCGGCCTCGGCCTCGGCCTCGGCCAGCAGCCCGGCCACCCGGGCCGCGAGCCCGCCGAGGAAGAAGGCACCGCCCCCGGCGAGCGCGGCCAGCACCGCGCGGTGCAGCGCGGTGTCGATGCTCGGGTCACCCTCGATGTCCACCGGCAGCGGCAGCGTGAGGTCCGCGGTCGCCGCGGGGTGCAGGCTGACCAGCCCGTCGCGGGCGGCGAGCGACCCGTGCCCGGCCCACAGCACCTCCCCGGCGGCGGTCAGCTCGTCGAGCATCGCGGGGGAGTAGTCGCTCACCCGGGCCGGCAGCACGTGCGTCTCGAGCGCGGACGCGGGCACCGCGACCCCGGCCAGCTGTTCGACGGCGCGCGCGACGCCGTCCACCCCGTGCAGCCGCCCGATCCCCTGCCAGCGCGGCAGGAACACCCCGAGCGCCTGCTGCTCGACGGGTTCCACCTCGGCGCGCAGCGCGGCCAGCGAGCGCCGGCGCAGCATGCGCAGCACCTCGGTGTCGCAGAACTCGTGCCCGGTCCCGCCGAGCGACTCCGGCCGCAGCCGCCCCGAGGCGAGCGCGCCCGCGGCCTCGAGCCGGCGCAGCACGTCGGTCGCGACCGCGACCCCGATGCCGAACCTGGCCGCGACGCCCGAGGCGGGGAACGGGCCGTGCGTGCGGGCGTAGCGGCGCACCAGGTCGCCAAGCGGGTCGGGCAGCAGCTCGGTGAAGGCCTCCGGCACCCCCACCGGCAGGGCGACGCCGAGCGCGTCGCGCAGCCGGCCCGCGTCCTCGACGGCCGCCCACTGCTCGGTCCGGTCCGCCCCGCCATTCGTGCCGGGCGGTCCGCTCGATCCAACTGGCCCGACCCCGGCGAGCCGCACCCGGATCACCCGCCGGGACGCCTCGAGCTCCGCGAGCCACCCGGCCGCCTCGCCGCGCACCTCCTCCCGGGTACGCGCCGCGGCGTCGGACGTGGTGAGCGGGCCGTGCCTGCGCACGACGTCGGCCAGGTCCTCCAGGTGCCGGGCCTGGCGGTCCGGGGCGAGGCCCGCGAGCTCCGCCTCCGTGCGCAGCACCGCGACCGGGTCGAGCAGGTCAGCGAGCTGGGACGCGCCGCCCTGCCCGAGCAGCTCGGCGAGCAGGGTCGGGTCGAGGGTGAGCGCGGCGGCCCGGCGCTCGGCGAGCGGCGCGTCGCCGTCGTACAGGAACTGGGCGGTGTAGCCGAACAGCAGCGACTGCGCGAACGGCGACGGCGTGCGCGTGGTGACCTCCACCAGCCGCACCCGGCGCGCGGCCACGTCGCCCATCAGCTCGACCAGCGCGGCCACGTCGAAGTCGTCCTGGAGGCACTCGCGCACCGCCTCGAGCAGGATCGGGAAGTCCGGGTACTGCGCGGCGACGCTCAGCAGCTGGGCCGAGCGCTGGCGCTGCTGCCACAGCGGCGTGCGGCGGTCCGGGCGGCGCCGGGGCAGCAGCAGGGCGCGGGCGGCGGCCTCCCGGAACCGGGCCCCGAACATCGCCGAGCCGCCCAGCTCGGCGCGCACGGCGTCGGCCACGTCCTCCGGATCGAGCAGCAGGTCGGCGGCGTCGATCGCCGGCCCGGCGTCCTCGTGGAACGCGGCGGCGTCGTCGCCGGCCAGCATGTCCGGCAGCCGCAGCACGATGCCGTCGTCGGCGTGCATCGCCGCGGCGTCCACGCCGTACCGCACCCGCATCCGCGCCGCGATCACCAGTGCCCAGGGCGCGTGCACGCGCGCGCCGAACGGGGAATGGATCACGACGCGCCAGTCGCCGATCTCGTCCCGGAAGCGTTCGACGACGATCGTCTGGTCGTCGGGCAGCTGCCCGGTCGCCGCGCGCTGCTCGCCGAGGTAGGCGAGCAGGTTGTCCGCGGCCCACCGGTCGAGCCCGGCGCGCTCCACCTCGGCGCGCGCGTCGTCGGCACCGGCGCGGCCCAGCTCGCGCACCCAGGCGCCCATCGCGCGACCCAGCTCGGCGGGGCGCCCGGGGGCGTCGCCCTTCCAGAACGGCAGCCGGCCCGGCACCCCCGGGGCCGGGGTGACCAGGACCCGGTCCGGGGTGATGTCCTCGATCCGCCAGGTGCTCGAGCCGAGGGTGAACGTGTCACCGACGCGCGACTCGTAGACCATCTCCTCGTCGAGCTCCCCGACCCGCTTGCCGCCGCGCAGCCGCCCGCCGGTGCGCTCCTCGTCGGCCTGGACGCCCGACGACGGGGTCGCGCTGCTTGCCAGGAACACCCCGTACAGGCCGCGGTCCGGGATCGTCCCGCCGCTCGTGACCGCCAGGCGCAGCGCGCCGGGGCGTGCGGTGAGCACGTCGGTCGTGCGGTCCCACACGATCCTGGCCCGCAGCTCGGCGAACTCCTCGCTCGGGTACCGCCCCGCCAGCATGTCCAGCACGGCGTGCAGCGTCGCGTCGCCCAGGCCCGCGAACGGGGACGCGCGCCGGATCACCCGGGCGAGCTCGGTGACCGTCCAGTCCTCGACGGCGACCATCGCGACGATCTGCTGGGCGAGCACGTCCAGCGGGTTCGCCGGGACCGCGAGCCGCTCGATCTGCCCGCGGCGCATCCGGCCCGCGATCACGGCCGACGGCACGAGGTCCCCGCGGAACGTCGGGAACACCACGCCGCGCGAGATCGCGCCGACCTGGTGCCCGGCGCGGCCCACGCGCTGCAGACCGCTCGCGACCGACGGCGGCGCGCCGACCTGCACCACGAGGTCGATCGCGCCCATGTCGATGCCGAGCTCGAGGGACGACGTCGCGACCACCGCGGGCAGCCGCCCCGCCTTGAGCTCGGTCTCGGTGCGGGTCCGCTCCGCGCGGCTCATCGAACCGTGGTGCGCCCGGGCCAGGATCGTCTGCGCGTCCGCGGTGTCGATGCCGACCGCGGTGCCCGACTGCGCCGGGGCCTGCGCGGGGCGCAGCGTCCCGGGGTCGGGCACGTCCGCCCCGTTGCGCTCCGCCCACACCTCGTTCATCCGCGCGGTCAGGCGCTCGGCCCCGCGCCGGGAGTTGGTGAACACGAGCGTCGAGCGGTGCGCGGCGACCAGGTCGACGACGCTCTCCTCGACGTGTGGCCAGATCGAGGGTCGCGCCGGGGAGCCGGCCGCCGGCCCGGACAGGTCGACCTCCCCGACGGGCAGCGGCGGCAGGCCGTCACCGGTGCTCGGGCGCCCCGGCGCCGGCGCCGAGGCCAGGTCCGAGAGGTCCGGCACCGGCACGACGACGTCGACCTCGATCCGCTTGGTCGACGGCGGCTGGACCACCACGACGCGTCGGCCGCCGTCGGCGGGGGTCCGCCCACCGCCGAGGAACGCCGCGACCGCCTCGACGGGGCGCACCGTCGCGGAGAGCCCGATGCGCTGCGCGGGCGCGGGCAGCAGCGCGTCGAGCCGCTCGAGGGTGACCGCGAGGTGGGTGCCGCGCTTGGTGCCGGCGACGGCGTGGATCTCGTCGAGGATCACGGTCCGCACCCCGGCGAGCCCCGCGCGGGCCGCCGAGGTCAGCACGAGGTAGAGCGACTCGGGCGTGGTGATGAGGATGTCGGGTGGCTTGGTCGCGAACGCGCGTCGCTCGGCCGGCGGGGTGTCGCCCGTGCGGACCCCGACCGTGACGTCCGGGACGGTGATCCCGAGCCGGGCCGCGGCGTGCCGGATCCCGACCAGCGGCGAGCGCAGGTTGCGCTCCACGTCGGAGGCCAGCGCCTTGAGCGGTGAGACGTACACGACCCGGCAGCGCTCGACGGGGCTGGCGCCCGCGCCTTGGGCGGACGAGTCCGGCGCCCCCGGTGCGGTCGGCGGGGCCGCGATCAGCGCGTCCAGCGCCCACAGGAACGCCGCGAGCGTCTTGCCCGAGCCGGTCGGCGCCTGGATCAGCGTGTGCTCGCCCGACGCGATGACGGGCCAGCCTTGCTCCTGGGCGGGGGTCGGCGCGTCGAACGAGCGCTCGAACCAGGCCCGCGTCGCCTCGCTGAACACCCCCAGAGCTTCCACCTGTCCAGGGTAAGCATTTAGCGTAGGGCCATGCAGGTCTGCCCCGCTTGTGCCCAGGAGAACCCGGACGGCTTCCGCCTGTGTGGGATGTGCGGCGCCTCGCTGACGGCGGCGGCGCCAACCGCCCGGGAGGAGCGGAAGGTTGTGACCGTCCTTTTCACCGACCTCGTCGGCTTCACGAGCCGCGCCGAGAAGCTCGATCCCGAGGACGTGAGGGCGACGCTCTCTCCCTATTACTCGCGCCTGCGGGCGGAGATCGAGCGCTTCGGCGGAACCGTCGAGAAGTTCATCGGCGACGCGGTGATGGCGGTCTTCGGCGCCCCCGTCGCGCACGAAGACGATCCGGAACGCGCCGTCCGCGCTGCACTCGCGATCCGCGATGCGGTCGGCGAAGACCTGCAGATCCGGACCGCGGTGAATACCGGTGAGGCGCTCGTCGCGCTCGGGGCGCGCCCGAGCGAGGGCGAGGGC
The DNA here is from genome assembly GCF_036565025.1 of Pengzhenrongella sp. Taxonomy (NCBI): domain Bacteria; kingdom Bacillati; phylum Actinomycetota; class Actinomycetes; order Micrococcales; genus Pengzhenrongella; species Pengzhenrongella sp. The sequence goes on along the minus strand of NZ_DATCNW010000253.1, from coordinate 894 downwards.
ATGGTCTCGGGCGACGTCGTCAATACCGCGGCGCGCCTCCAGTCGGCGGCGCCGGTCGGCGGCATCCTCGTGGGAGAGGCGACGATGCGCGCGACGAGCCAGGCGATCGAGTACCGGGACGCCCCGCCGGTCGATGCCAAAGGCAAGTCCGAGCCGGTGCGCGTCTGGGAGGTCGTCGCCGCACGGTCGCGCTTCGGACTCGACGTCGAAGAACAGCGCCGCGGACCATTGATCGGCCGCACACGAGAGCGCGGGGTGCTTGCCGACGCGCTCGCCCACTGCCGCGCCGAGCACACGACCCAGCTCGTCACGCTGGTCGGCGTTCCGGGCATCGGCAAGACCCGGCTCGTGACGGAGCTCTTCCAGATGGTCGACGCAGACCCCGAGCTGATCACCTGGCGGCAGGGCCGGTCGCTTCCGTACGGCGAAAGCCTGAGCTACTGGGCGCTCGGTGAGATCGTGAAGTCACACGTGGGCATCCTCGAAAGCGATTCCGCCGGCGAAGCGAACGCGAAGCTCGCGGCGGCTCTCGCGGACCTCTTCGACGACGCCGACGAACGCAGCTGGGTCGAGGGGCACGTGCGGCCGCTCGTCGGCCTTCTCGCCGCCGACGACTTCTCGGGTGACAACCGGATTGAGGCGTTCTCGGCCTGGCGCCGCCTCATCGAGGCCGTTGCCGACCGAGGCCCGCTCGTGCTCGTCTTCGAGGATCTGCATTGGGCCGACAACGGTTTGCTCGATTTCGTCGACCACCTCGCCGACTGGGCCGGCGGCGTGCCGCTCCTCCTCGTTGCGACGGCTCGACCGGAGCTCCTCGATCGCCGCAGCAACTGGGGCGGCGGGAAGCGGAACGCGTCGACGCTTTCGATCGGATCGCTCTCAGACACCGAGGTC
>NZ_DATCNW010000252.1:0-7969 GCF_036565025.1 Pengzhenrongella sp. | reverse complement strand
GCCAGCCCGCAAACCCCGCTCGATCAGTTCACGTTTCGCCGCGCCGATCGCTGCGTCAGTGGCCTTGCGCGCCATGGTGGACTTCGCGAGAAACTTGGGTTTGAAGTCCTCCACAGCGATCAACTGGTGGGCCTCGACGATCCTCTTGGCCCAAACGCGAGCGTCGTACTGAACTTGCCGGGCGCCCTTCTTGTGCAGCGCCGCCGCGTCGCGGCGCGCCCGCAAGTACCCGTTGGACTGTGCCTGGTTCGCGCGGCGCCGACGCGCCATGCGGCGCTGCGTTTTCGCGAGGGCGTCGGCGGACCGTTTGCGGTGGCAGGAGTGCGGCAGGTCGAACACGGGGTTCGTGGTGGTCGCGGTGGCGGTGACGCCCCAGTCCACACCGATGCCGCCGTCCACGACAGCCGCCGGTTGGGTGTCGCGGCGCACCACGAACGACGCATACCAGTACCCGAGGGTGTCCTGAAAGACGCGGACGCTCGTCGGGTCGGAGGGCAGGTTCCTGGACCACACCACCGGGACGGTGACGCCCTTGGGCAGGGCCAGGCGCCCGTCTTTCACACTGAACCCGCGAGTCGTGTACTCGAGGGACACCAGGGTCTTCTTCCGTGCCTTGAACTTCGGGCGCCCGCACCCCTTGACCTTGAACGACCGGTCGAGCGCGCGGGCATAGTCCCGCAGGGTCTGCTGCTGGGCGACCTGCGAACCCTCCCGCAACCAGGCGTGCGCCCCACGCGCTTCGGTCAGCAGCTTCGACAGCTTCCCGAGCGTGGGTTTGCGCCCGGTCTTGGACTGGTGGACGGCTTCGTTCCACAGGAATCGGCACCGGTTCCACTCGCAGATCAGCGAGGCCTCGGCCTGCGCGCCTGGACGGAGGCGGTACGTGTACCGAACCGTCTCAATGGGCATAAAACCACCATATCGGATAGCACTGACGTTCGACCGAAAGGAACCAGCGTGTCGCTAACCAAGCAGAAGCACCCTTACCTCCCCATGGCTGAAGCCAGGGGTTTCACGGGCATACTCCGATGACGCAACGTACTTTCGGCGACGACTTCCTGTGGGGCTCGGCCACGGCGGCCTACCAGATCGAGGGCGGCGCGACCGAGGGCGGTCGTGGGCCGTCGATCTGGGACTCCTTCAGCCACACCCCGGGCAAGACCCTGAACGGTGACACCGGGGACGTCGCGTCCGACCACTTCCACCGCTGGCGCGAAGACGTCGCGGAGATGAAGAAGCTCGGGATCGGCGCCTACCGGTTCTCGATCTCGTGGCCGCGCGTCCAACCCGGCGGCACGGGGGAGTTCAACTCGGGCGGCATCGCGTTCTACTCCGGGCTCGTCGACGAGCTGATCGCGGCCGGGATCGAGCCCGTGGTCACCCTCTACCACTGGGACCTTCCCCAGGAGCTCGAGGATGCGGGCGGCTGGACGAACCGCGACACCGCCTACCTGTTCGCGGAGTACGCCAAGCGGATGGCGAGCGAGCTGGGCACCCGCATCTCGCTGTGGACGACGTTCAACGAGCCGTGGTGCGCGGCCTACCTCGGCTACGCCTCGGGCGTGCACGCACCCGGCCGGACCGACCCGGCCGCCGCGCTCGTGGCCGTGCACCACCTGAACCTCGCCCACGGCCTGGCCGGCCGGGCGATCCGTGACGTGCTGGGCGACACCGCGAGGCTCTCGATCACGCTCAACCTGCACGTGACCCGGCCCGACGACCCGTCATCGGCCGCGGATCTCGACGCCGCGCGCAAGATCGACGCGCTCGGCAACCGGGCGTTCCTCGGCCCGTTGCTCGACGGCGCCTATCCCGCCGACCTGCTCGCCGACACCGCCTCGGTCACCGACTGGGCGTTCGTGCGCGGCGGCGACCTCGACGTGATCAACACGCCGATCGACGTCCTGGGCGTGAACTACTACTCCACCGGGCGGGTGCGGCACTTCGGCGGCGTCGGCGTGCCGGCGCAGGCCGACGGTCATGGCGACTCCGAGGCGAGCCCCTGGGTCGGCGCGGACGACGTCGAGTTCCTCCAGCAGCCGGGCCCGTACACCGCGATGGGCTGGAACATCGAGCCCGCCGGCCTGCTCGAGCTGCTCGAGTCGCTGCGTGACACCTACCCGGACCAGCCGCTGATGATCACCGAGAACGGCGCCGCCTTCGGCGACGAGGTCACCCCCGACGGCCGCGTGCACGACGCCGATCGGGTCTCCTACCTGCACGACCACATCGCGGCCGTGCACGACGCGATCGACGCCGGCGTGGACGTACGCGGCTATTTCGTGTGGTCGCTGATGGACAACTTCGAGTGGGGCTACGGCTACGACCGCCGGTTCGGCATCATCCGGATCGACTACGACACCCAGGAGCGAATCTGGAAGGACTCCGCGTACTGGTACCGCACCCTGGTGGCGACGAACACCCTCCCCGAGCTCGACGCCGAGGTCGAGGCCGCAGCAACCCGCTGACCCGGGGAGAATGGGTGCCATGCCCAGCGGTCGCCCGTCCAAGCGTCATCCGAAGAGCGGCGCGGAACACGTGCCGCTCGACCTCGAGCGCGCGCTCGGCGGGCGGCGCAGCGAGGACGCGCCCGACGGGACCTGGACGGTGCAGCGCGTCAAGGGCTCCGACAAGACGTTCCGGTGCCCCGGCTGCCAGCAGGTGATCGGCCCGCACCTCGCGCACGTCGTCGCCTGGGCGTCCGACGGGCTGCTCGGACCGACCTCCGCGCTCGAGGACCGTCGGCACTGGCACCGCGCCTGCTGGGATGCGCGCGGCCGACGTCGATAGGCTCGCGTCGATGCCTCCTCGAACGCAGCTCCCGCGAACGCGCGACGACGGCGTCGCGATCTCTGCGCTCACCGTCCTGCCCGCGCGGCGCGAGGAGATCGAGCTGCGCACCGCGGACGGCCTGACGCTCGTCGGCGAGCTCGCGCTACCCGCGCAGCGCCCACCGGTCGCGACCCTGGTCACCCTGCACCCGCTGCCGACGCACGGCGGGTACATGGACTCCCACGTCCTGCGCAAGGCGTCCTGGCGACTGCCGGCGCTCGCCGACCTGGCCGTGCTGCGGTTCAACACCCGCGGCACGTCCTCCCCGCGCGGCACGAGCGAGGGCACGTTCGACGGCGGTCGCGGCGAGCGGTTCGACGTCGAGGCCGCCCTCGCGTTCACCGCGGCGCGCGACCTGCCCCGGCGCTGGCTCGTCGGCTGGTCCTTCGGCACCGAGCTCATCCTGGCGCACGGGCGAGACCCGTCGATCGAGGGCGCGATCCTGCTCTCCCCGCCGCTGCACCGCGCGACCGACGCGGACCTGGCGGCCTGGGACGCGTTCGGCAAGCCGCTCGTCGTGCTCGTGCCCGAGCTCGACACCTACCTGCGCCCGGACCGCGCGCGCGAGCGGTTCGCCGTCGTGCGCCGGGCCGAGGTGATCGGCGTCGACGGCGCACGACATCTGTGGGTGGGCGAGCAGGCGGTGCGGCGCGTGCTCGACGAGATCGTCACCCACGTGCTCGCCGACCCGGCAGACCCGGCCGACCCCAACGAGGAGAACTCATGACCACCGACGGACTGCTCGCGATCCACCGCTATCGCACCGGGCGGGCCGGCCTGGTCCCGCTCGTGCTGCTGCACGGCTTCCCGCTCGACCACCGCATGTGGGACGACGTTGTCGACCTGCTGCCGGGCGACCGCACCGTCCTCGCGCTCGACCTGCCGGGGCTCGGCGCCTCGCCCGCGGGTCAGGACGTGGCGGACGTGCGCGGCGCGAGCGGGGAGCCCGCGCTCGAGGTCGCGGCCGACGCGGTGGCGGCGACGCTGCGCTCCATCGGGATCGAGCGAGCCGTCGTCGCTGGGCTCTCGATGGGCGGTTACGTCGCGATGGCGCTCGTCGAGCGGCACCCGGAGCTCGTCGCGGGCCTCGGCCTGCTCGACACCAAGTCGACCGCCGACCCGGACGCGGTGCGCGCGAACCGCCACCGGATCGCCGACGCCGTGCTCGCCGAGGGGAACGTCGACGAAGTGCTCGGGATGAGTCGCGCGCTGCTCGGCGAGACGAGCCGGGTACAGCGGGCCGACCTCATCGGGCGCCTCGAGCTCTGGATCCGCGCGCAGGGACCGGCCGGCGTCGCCTGGTCGCAGCGCGCGATGGCCGCGCGCCCCGACCGTACGCAGGTGCTCGCGGGGTTCGGCGGGCCCGCCCTGGTGCTGGTCGGCCGCGAGGACGAGCTCGCATCGCTCGCCGACGCCGAGCACCTGCGCGCCGCGCTCCCGGCCGCCGACCTGGTCGTGGTGCCGCGGGCCGGCCACATGACGAGCATCGAGGGACCCGAGCCGGTCGCGGCCGCGCTCGACGCGCTCGCGCTTCGGGTCGACGCGGGCTGAGAACGCAGGCCGCAGGGCTGCGGCCTGCGGCCCTCAGACCTCCGGGTCGAGCACGTGCGCGAGGGCGTCGGCGAGGTCGATGGACTCCCCGTCCCGGCCGCCCTTGCCGAGGATCAGCGGCGGATCGCTCGGGACGGGTGTCGCCCCGTGCAGGCGGGCACCCAGGCTCGACGGAACGCTCAGGATGTAGAACTCACCGTCGGTCCCGACGGCCACGGACTCGTTGCGCCGCAGGTACCAGCCGCGCAACGCGGTCCGGTAGCGCGTGCGGCCGTTGTGGCTGCGGGCCATCAGCGCCGTCGTCGGGAGCTGACGCGCGGTCGCCTCGCGCACGAACTGCGCGATCAGCTCGCGGGCCTGCCGCGACTGCGCGGACTGGTGCCGCTCCAGGGCCGCCGCGTGATCCGCGGCGGCCTGGCTGCGTCGTGCGCGCCAGTCCGCGCCGTCGTCGGGCAGCATCGTCAGCGGGTCGGCTTCGCGACCCCGGCCGACGTCGTCTCGGCCGCGTCGGCGTCCGACGGCGCCGAGCTCGAGTCGGTGTCGGCCGTCCCGGTCTCGGACCGCGGTGCGGGCACGTCGGTCTCGGCGGCCTGCGTGAGCGCGACCTTCGGGATCACCTCGGTGGCGGGAATCGCCTGGGTCTTCGGGAGCCCCGAGGACGCCAGGGCTGCGGCGGACTCCGGGCGGGTGACCCCCGCCGACCTGGCGGGCGGTGCGTTCTTCTTGGGACGCGCCTGCTCGGCCTCGAACTTCGCCTCGGTCCTGCTCGCGCGCTCGAGCGTCTTGTTGCTCGGGACCGCCTCGTTCCCGAGCAGCTTGCGCAGCTCGTCGAGGTAGGAGGTGATCGACTCGCGCTGGCGGTTGAGCTCCTCGACCTGGTGCTGGGCGGTGGTCCGCTCGCGCTCGGACTCGACCAGCGACTCCGCGACGCTCTTCTCGGCGTGCTCCCGCGCCTGGGAGACCGCGCTGTCCGCGTTCTTGCGTGCCGTGGACAGCAGCTCCTTCGCGTAGGCGTCGGCGTCCTTGCGGACCTTCTCGGCCTTCGCCAGGGCGGCGACGACGCGCTGCTCCGCCTCGGCGGCATGCGTCTCGGAGTCCTTGACGAGCCGCTCGGTCTCGGCCCGCGCCGTCTCGTGCCGGTCGGCGTCCGCCCGCTCGGCCACCTCGTGCCGGGTCGCGATCTCGAGCTCGGAGTCGGCGAGCGCCTGCGCGGCCTGCTGGAGCCGGGCGTCGGCCTCGGTCTTGGCGGTCGAGGTCAGGTCCGCAGCCGTCCGCTGGGACTCGGTGAGCAGTCGCTCGACCTCGAGCCGCGTCGCCTCGTGCAGCTCGGCGCTGGCCCGCTCGGTCGACGAGCGCAGCTCGGCGGTCTCGCGCGCCACCAGGGCGTGCAGCTCGGCGGCCGTCCGCTCGGTCGTGGTGCGCAGGTGAGTCGTCTCCTGCTGCACGGCCTCGCGCAGCTCGGCGGTCTCCCGCTCGGTGGTCACCCGCAACGCGGCTGCGTAGTACTCCGCGTCGGAGCGCAGCGGCGCGAGCTCGAGCTCGGCCGCGGCCCGTGTCGCCGCGAGCTCCTCCGCGAGCCCCTGGCGACGCTCGTTGGCCTCCCGGTCCACTTCCGCGTGGACCGCGGTGGCGTACTGGTCGGCCTCGGCGTGCACCGCCGCCGCCTCGGTGGTGGCGCGGTGCGCGAGCGCGGCGACCTCACGGTCGGTCTCCGCCCGCACGCCCTCGGCGTACTGCAGGGCCGCGGAGCGCAGGCCGGCGACCTCGGCGTCGACGTGCTGGCGCAGCGCGCCGACCTCGTTCTCGGCGGTCGAGCGGTGCTCGGCGGCGTACGCCTCGACCTCGGCCCGCAGGGAGGCGAGCTCGTTCTCCACGTGGTGTCGCAGGGCGGTCGTGTCGGCGTCGGCGGACTGGCGCAGATCCTGCTCGTACCGTTCGGCTGCCGCTCGCTGGGCGGTCGTCTCGGCCTCCGTCGTGCTGCGCAGCTCGGTCGTGGTGCGCTCCGTGCTCACCCGCAGCTCGGTCGTGGCGCGCTCGACGGTCGCCTTCAGCGTTCCGAGCTCGCGCTCGAGGCCGCTGCGGCGCTCGCTCTCCTCGGTGGTGATCGCGCTCTGGATCCGAGCCGCCTCACGCTCGGCGGAGCCGACGAGCTCCTCGGCGCGGCGCTGGGCCCCGGTCAGGGTGCTGTCGGCCTCGACCCCCGTGGTCACGCGGATCTCCTCCGCCTCGCGGCGGGTCGTGGCGAGCAGCTCGGAGACCTCGAGCTCGGCGCGGGACCGCAGCTGCCCGGCGGACAGCTTGGCCCGCGCGAGGGCGTCCGAGGCCTGCGCGTTCGCCTGGCCGATGACGTCCGTTGACTGCTCCTCGGCGAGTCGGAGCAGCTGTTCGATGCGCGTTCCGAGACCGGCATACGTCGGCTTCTCGGCCTCGCGCAGCTGGCGGTGCGCCTCGGACAGCTCACCCGCGACCTGCAGGGTCCGGCTGTCGAGCGACTCGACCTGAGCCCGGGCGACGGAGAGCGCCTGCTCCAGCTCGACGAGGCGATCGTCGACTGGGCCGCGGTCGTAGCCGCGGAAGTTGACCACAGGGAAAGGGGCACGGTCGTCGGACAAGGCATCCTCCTGGACACGGGCGGAATCGGGCTTGATCGCGGCCGCCAGGCGCACTCACGGTGGATCGGCCGGCCGTCTTGCGGGTGAGTTTATCCGTCGTTCGAGGGGGTGGTGCCTCACGCCTGTGTGGACGCGTGCTGGGAGCCGTTCGGGCCCGCATTCGGTCGCTCAGCGTGCCTCGCCTATTCTGGATCGTCATCTCCAGAAGGGTTCGTGCGTGTTGCAACGACTTATCGCCGCTGTCCTGGCCGTCCTCGGTCTCGCCGCCATCGCTCTGGGCGTGGCTTCTGCGACGGCCTGGCGCCCCGACGACACGCTCGTCGCGACCGCAACGGCCGGCAAGGACGGGAACGTCGTCGTCACGGCGCCGGGCGTCCTCGAGCTCGGCGGCAGGGTTCCTGTCACCGTGACCGCACGCGCCGGCGGCGGCAAGAAGGTCGTGCTCGCGGTCGGCAAGGAGTCCGACGTCACGGGCTGGGTGGGCAAGGACGCGCACACGGTCATCACCGGGCTCGCCGACACCAAGACCCTGAAGACGAACGAGGTCGCAGCCGGCGGCACGGCGAAGCCGAGTCCGGACCCGGACGGCTCTGACCTGTGGGTTCAGCAGGCGACCGGCAAGAGTTCGGCCCAGCTGACCTGGACCCCGCAGCCGGGCCGCTGGGTCCTGCTCGCCGCGGGTGCGGGCGCTGGGGCAGCGGCGCCGAGCGTCGTGCTCTCCTGGCCGCAGTCGGTCACGACCCCCTGGCTCGTGCCGGGAATCGTCGTCGGCCTGCTGGCGCTGGCCGCGGGCGTCGCGCTCTTCCTGCGGCTCCGTCGCCGCGAGCAGCGCGGTGCGCCGGAGAGCTGGGAGCCGGTCGAGACCGGCGCGGTGCCGATCGTCACCGGCACCGGTTCCGGTCCGGCGCCCGACCGTTCCCCGAGCGCGCAGCCGCCCGTGCCCGACGACGACGCTCCGACCGTCCTGCTGACCC
>NZ_DATCNW010000251.1:0-22949 GCF_036565025.1 Pengzhenrongella sp. | reverse complement strand
GCCAGCCCGCAAACCCCGCTCGATCAGTTCACGTTTCGCCGCGCCGATCGCTGCGTCAGTGGCCTTGCGCGCCATGGTGGACTTCGCGAGAAACTTGGGTTTGAAGTCCTCCACAGCGATCAACTGGTGGGCCTCGACGATGCCCTTGGCCCAGATACGCGCGTCGTACTGAACCTGTCGGGCACCCCTCTTGTGCAGCACCGCCGCCTCGCGGCGCGCACGGACGTACCCATTGGACTGCTCCCGGTTCGCGCGGTGCCGGCGCGCCATGCGGCGCTGCGCTTTCGCGAGGGCCTCGGCAGACCGTTTGCGGTACTGGGAATGCGGCAGGTCGAACGCGGGGTTGGTGGTCGATGCAGTGGCGGTCACACCCCAGTCCACACCGATACCACCGTCACCGGCCGCCGCCTGTTGGGCGTCGCGGCGCACCACGAACGACGCGTACCAGTGCCCCAGGGAGTCCCGAAAGACGCGGACACTCGTCGGGTCGGACGGCAGATCTCTAGACCACACCACTGGGACAGTGACGCCCTTGGGCAGGACCAGGCGCCCACTCCTCACGGCGAACCCGCGAGTTGTGTACTCGAGGGACGGCCGGGACGTCTTCCGCGCCTTGAACTTCGGGCGCCCGCGCCCCTTGACCTTGAACGAGTGCTCGAGGTTCCGGGCGTAGTTGCGCAGGGTCTGCTGCTGGGCGACCTGCGACCCTTCCCGCAACCAGGCGTGCGCACTGCGAGCTTCCGTGAGGAGCTTGGACAGCTTCCCGAACGTGGGCTTCCGCCTAGTCTCGAACTGGTGGACGGCCTCGTTCCACAGAAACCGGCACCGGTTCCACTCGCAGATCAGCGCGGCCTCGGCCTGCGCGCCGGGTCGCAGACGGTACGTGTACCGAACCGTCTCAATGGGCATAAACCCACCATATCGGATAGCACTGACGTTCGACCGGAAGGATCCAGCGTGTCGCCAACCAAGCAGAAGCATCCCTACCCCCCAGTGGCTGAAGCCAAGGGTTTCAGGAGCACATTCTGATGACCAGCACCGACAGATCAGTCAGCAGTGAATACGCCGCGAAGGCCGCCGAGATCGCCGCCAAGCTCAAGCCAGGATCGTACGAAGCGGTGCAGGCGCTCGCGAGCGTCTCCATCGCGGCGTCCCTCGTCCGGATCGCGGACGCGCTCGAGCGGAACTAGCCGAACCAGCCCAGGGGGTCGACCGTGCGCGGCTCACCGCTCGGGCGGGTCCTGCGCGGCTATCCGCGCGAGCATCGCGTTGTACTCCTCGAGCTCGACGTCGCCGTCGCGCTCGACCGTGCGGTCCCGGCGGCGGGCCGCGCGCTCGTCGTCGCGCGACCAGGAGAACGCGACGATGATCGCCAGGGCGACCGTCGGGAACTCCCCGATCCCCCACGCGATCGAGCCCCCGATCTGCTGGTCCATGATCGCGGACGGCCCCCATGCGCGTCCCGTCAGCCCGAACCAGTCCGCGACGAGCAGCGTCTGGCTGCTGATCAGCGACACCCCGAAGAAGGCGTGGAACGCCATCGTCGCGAACAGCAGCAGCAGCCGCTGCGTGTGCGGCGGGCGTCGCGGGCCGGGGTCCACCCCGATCAGCGCGTTCACGAACAGGTACCCCGCGAGCGTGAAGTGCACGACCATCCAGAGGTGGCCCACGTAGTACCGCAGCGACCACTCGAACACGTCGGTGTAGTAGAAGAGCACCATCGACCCGGCGAAGTTCACCGCCGCCACCAGGGGGTTCGCCACGAAGTGCCCGACGTGGCTGTTGACCAGCGTGAGGATCCACTCGCGCGGGCCGCGGGAGTCGTCGGGCCGGCCGGGCAGCGCCCGCAGGGCGAGCGTCACCGGCGCCGCGATGACCAGGAAGATCGGCACGACCATCACCAGCACCATGTGCTGGACCATGTGCGCGCTGAACAGCACGTGCCCGTACATCGCGGGCCCGCCCGACGTCGTCCAGCCCAGCACCAGCATCCCGACGACCCAGCTCGCCGTGCGCCACACCGGCCACGAGTCGCCGCGCGCGCGCAGCCGCCGCGCCCAGCGCAGGTAGACGACGATCCCCGCGACACACGCGGCGGCGAGCAGGACGTCCCAGCGCCACTCGGTCAGCCAGCGCAGCGGGGTCGATTCGGGCGGCAGCAGGTGCCCGGTGACGATCTGGGCCGGGGTGGGGTCGGCGGGCGCCTCGGGCGGGGCCGGCGGCGCGGTCGACGCGAGCGCCACGGCGACGCCGGAGACGGCGCCCATGACGAGCAGCTCGACCGCAGCCAGCCGCCAGAACAGTCCGGTCGCGCGCGTACTGCGGGTGCCGCCGGCCCCGGTGAGCTGCGGGATCACCGCGCGCCGGTACGTCCAGCCGATCGCGCCGAGCGCCCCGAGCAGCACCACCTTGACGATCACGAGGACGCCCCAGCGGGTACTCAGCCCGTCCAGCCCGCCGAGGCGGACCACCGCGTTCACGGTCCCGGACAGCGCGACCGCGACGTAGCACCAGGCCGCGATCGAGGAGTAGCGCGCGACCGCCGGCCCGAGGTCGGCGCCGAGCTTCCCGTTGAGCACGGCCAGCGCGGCGAGCCCGCCGATCCACAGCGCGGCGCCGCCGAGGTGCAGGAACATCGCCGAGACGGCCAGCTCGTGGTTCACCGCGCCGGAGGCGTGACCGGTCTGCGCCTGGAGCGCGAGGGCGACGACGGCGAGCGCCGTCGTCCAGGCGGCCCCCGTCGGGGTGGCCACCGCCAGGGCCAGGGCGCTCGTCGCCGCGGCGACGATCGTGATGCCGAGCAGGGTCCGGCCCAGGGAGATCTGCCCGACGAACACCCCGAGCTCGGCGCCGAACGTCGGTCCCCCGATCGGCCGGCCCGCGATTCCCGCATACGTGAGGATGAGCTGCACCACCGACAGGCCGGTCCAGGCCGCGGCGGCGGTCCCGGCGAGGGTGAGCACCGCCGGGTACGCCCGACCGTCGACCACCACGCGAGTGCGACGCTGCGACCGGGGCGCGCCGCCGTCGGCCGACGTCGGGCCGGCACGGCGCGGCAGGACGGCCACGGCGAGAGCGAGCGAGCCGATGGTCAGCGCGGCCGCGAGCTCCCCGAACGTCTTGGTGAGCGGCAGACCCCAGCGCACGAGGGCCCCCGGGTCGCGCAGCACGACGGGCAGCGCGGCCCCGGAGAACGCGACCCCGACCACGACGGCGATCGCTCCGGCGACACAGAGCGCGAGCAGCCGCCGCACGTTCCACCGGTTAGCCACCCGACCAGCGTAGGTGCCGCGCGGACCGCGGCGGCCCCGCAGCCGGCTGGGGCGGTGACGGTCCGCACACCGGACTGTCGGACCCGCGGAATACGGTCACGAACCAGATGGTTGTCGTGTCGTCCCGTCGGTTTGCGTCCGGACGGTTGACGTGGTCCCACCGCGGTCCCGGTAAGAGCGAGAGGCACCACCCGTGCGCGAAAGATCCAGCAACCCCAGCCCGACGCACGGCAGCCCGCCGCCGACGTCGGGCACGAACCCGGGCACCGCGATGCCGAGCGCGCCGGGCGCTCCCACCCATCGCCAGATCCTCACCATCCTCGGTGGGTTGATGATCGGCATGTTCCTGGCGGCGCTCGACCAGACGATCGTCGCGACGTCGATCCGCACCATCGGCGACGACCTGCACGGGCTCTCCCTGCAGGCCTGGGTGACGACCGCGTACCTGGTCACGTCGACGATCGCGACGCCGCTGTACGGGAAGCTCTCCGACATCTACGGCCGCAAGCCGTTCTACCTGTTCGCGATCGTGATGTTCCTCATCGGATCGCTGCTGAGCGGCACCGCCGACTCGATGTACCAGCTCGCGATGTACCGCGGCGTGCAGGGTCTCGGCGCGGGCGGCTTGATGTCGCTGGCGATCACCATCCTCGGCGACCTGGTCCCGCCGCGTGAACGTGCCCGCTACCAGGGCATGTTCCTGGCCGTGTTCGGCACGTCGTCGGTGCTGGGGCCGGTGATCGGCGGGTTCTTCGCCGGCGCGCACACGATCCTGGGCATCGCCGGCTGGCGCTGGGTGTTCCTGGTCAACCTGCCGATCGGCATCATCGGGCTCGTCGTGATCACCCGCGTGCTGCACCTGCCGCCGCTGGCCAAGGTCCCGCACCGCATCGACTGGCAGGGCGCGCTCGCCCTCATCGTCGGCCTCGTCCCGCTGCTGCTCATCGCCGAGCAGGGCCGCGCCTGGGGCTGGGACTCCGGGAGCGCGTTCGTCTGCTACTCCCTCGGCGCCGTGGGGATTGTGCTGTTCCTGCTCGCCGAGCGCGCGGCCGGCGCGGACGCGCTGCTGCCGCTGTACCTGTTCCGCAACAAGGTGTTCGCGATCGGCGCGGGCGCGAACACGATCATCGGGCTGGGCATGTTCGGCGGGCTCGCGACCCTCCCGCTGTACCTCCAGATCGCCAAGGGCATGAACCCGACCCAGGCCGGGCTGACCCTCATCCCGCTCACGTTCGGCATCATGAGCGGCTCGATCATCGCCGGTCAGCTGACCTCGCGCACGGGTCGCTACAAGATCTTCCCGATGCTCGGCACGACGCTGCTCGCGCTCGGCGCGCTGCTGCTGTCCCGGCTCGGGCCGGACACCACGCTGCTCACCGTCGGGGTGTACTCGGCACTGTTCGGTCTCGGTCTCGGCCTGACGATGCAGCCGCTGATCCTCGCGGTGCAGAACGCCGTGCCGCCGCGGGAGATGGGCGTCGCGACGTCGTCGTCGCTGTTCTTCCGGCAGGTCGGCGGGACGCTGGGGACCGCGGTGTTCCTGTCGATCCTGTTCTCGACGGTCGGGGACAAGATCGGCGCCGCGTTCAAGGCGATCGCGCCGACGGCCGACTTCCAGGCCGCGCTCGCCGACCCGGCTGTGGTCGCCAACCCCGCGAACAAGCCGGTGCTGGACATGCTGTCCGGGGCGCCGGGCGGCTCGGCGTCGATGCTCAACGACTCGTCGTTCATCAACGCGCTCGATCCGCGCCTCGCGCGCCCGTTCCTGGTCGGCTTCGCGCAGTCGATCGACCTGGTGCTGCTGATCGCCGCGGCCGTGATGATGATCGCCATCGTGCTGACCGTGCTGCTGCCCGAGGTGCCGCTGCGCAACGTGTCCGGGATCCAGGGCCGGCTGGACGCCGAGGCGAAGGCGGCCGCCGCGGACGCCGGTACCGGAGCTGTCGCGACACTGGATCCGGGCCGGGTGCCCGACGACGGCGCGCAGCCGGCCGACAACGAGGAGCCGGCTGACAGCGCGAGGGAGGTCGAGACCGTCGACGACGGCGTCCGCTCGGGCTCACGGGTGCCGCCCGCCTGAACCGCGACGACCTACGACACCGTCAGACCGAGCGCGGTCCCTGGCCCGCGCAGCGTCTGACAGTTGAGTTCGAAGGAAACCGTCAGACCGAGCGCGGTCGCTGGGTCGCGCAGCGTCTGACACGTCGCGGTCGCGGGTCGGGAACGCCTTCTCTAGCCGGCATCCCGGGAAGCCGACCTTGACCATGCCCAGGGACCGTGAGCCAACCGGCGTCGTCGGCTGTGCCCAGGTCGATGTCGGGGCGCGGCCGGGTCGGGTCCGGGCCAGGTCGCGCCCTCAACCCCCTCATAGAACGGGCGAGCCGGCCGAAGGGATCCTCATGGCGATCCGGCACATGCTGAACCGATTCGTTGTCCTGCCCATCGGCGCCGCCCTGCTCTCCGCGGGGGCGCTCGGCGCGTCCTTGGCGCTCGCGCAGGACCGCACTGAGGACAGGACACTGGTTCACGAGGCGGTACGGGTGTCCGAGGCCGTGACGACCTACCTCGACCGGGAGCGGAGCCTTGATCTCCTGCTCGCGCAAAACCCGACCTTCGCACCCCTGGTCGGGGGGCATATCTCCTACGCCGAGGCCAACCGGGTCCTCGCGTACATGGAGGACCTGTACCCGGGAGAGATCGGCGAGGCCTGCCTGATGGATGATCGGGGCGCCGAGCTCGCGCGGGTCACCCAGGGGGTCCCCGCTGCCGCCGCCGACCTCTCACGAAATGAGTCGAGCAACTCCTTCTTCGCTCCCACGCTGGCCCTCGCGCCGGGACAGGTCCATCAGGAGCCGCCGTACTGGTCGGCGGAAACGCACCATTGGGTGATCTCCAACACGAGCCCGATCCGGCAGTCCAACGGGCGACAGCTCATCATGCACGTCGAGGTCGGGCTCGGCAGCTTCGAAAAATATCTCGGGGCCGGTTCACCCGGCCGCCACATCGTCGTGCTCGATGCCCGGTCCGGAAGGATCGTTCTCAGCGATCGTGGGGGGCGCGGTTCGGAGGCGATCCCTGCCGCGGTCGGCCTGGCCCGGCTCGCCCGAGCCGCGGCGACGTTCGACCCGGCCCGGCCCGGGATCGTCGAGATCAGGGATCGTCGGTTGGCGATGAGTGGCGTCGACCGAGTGGCAAGCAATGCAGATTGGGTGCTCGTCGAGTGGTCAACGAGCCGGCCCGGCACGGTGCGGCCGTGGCTCATCGGGGGTGCCGGCGCCGTCGGCATCGGCCTGCTCGTGCTCCTGCTGCTGGCCTTTCTTCGCCAGCAGCAAGCGTGGCACGCGGCGGCGCGACTCGACCACCTCACGGGGATGGCCAACCGGCGCGCGCTGGAGGAAGCCCTCGGCGCGGCGGTCCACGCCGGGGGTGATCGGGTGGCGGTGCTGATGATCGACCTGGACGGGTTCAAGCAGATCAACGACGCCTTTGGCCACGACCGGGGCGACATGGTGCTGCGAGAAATTGGACGGCGCCTGCGGGCGAACACGTTCGAGTACGACACCGCGGCCCGGTTGGGTGGGGACGAGTTCGCGGTCGTCCTGCGCAAGTTGCGCAAGGCCGACAACGTCGCGACGGTGGCGCACCGCCTGCGGGAGGCCCTGATCCGGCCGATCGAGATCGACGGGATCCCGCGATTCGTGGGTGCCAGCGTGGGCGCCGCGGTGCACGGGGAGCACGGGCAGACGGCGGCCGAGCTACTCCGCGCGGCGGATGCCGCGATGTATCAGGCCAAGCGGTCCCGCGAGGGCGTCCGCGTCTACGCCGCCGGCACGGTCGCTGGCGCGAGCACGTCGGGGCTGGCGGCCGAGTTGCTGATCGCGATCGAGAACGAGGATCTCGTGCTCGTCTTCCAGCCCGAGTACTCGCTCGAGACCGGAGAGGTGGTGGGCGTCGAGTCGTTGGCAAGGTGGCACCGCGACGGCGAGCCCGACATCCCGCCGTCCGAGTTCATCCCCCTCGCGGAGCAGACCGGCCTGATCCGCCATCTCACCCGGCTGACGCTGCGCCAGGCGCTGGATGAGGCCTGCGTCTGGCGCCGGGCGGGCGTGGGGACCTCGGTCAGCGTGAACCTCTCCGCCCAGCTGGTCACGGACCGATTGCTGTGTGCCGACGTGAGCACGCTGCTCCGCGAGCGCGGCCTCGTCGGAGCGGACCTTGTGCTCGAGATCACCGAGACCGCCGCCATCGGGGATCTTGACGTGGCGATCGAGGTGCTGCACTCCCTGCGTTTGATCGGCGTGCGCATCGAGCTGGACGACTTCGGGAGCGGGTACGCCTCGTTCAAGGCGGTCCAGGACCTCCCCCTGGACGCCATCAAGCTCGATCGTGACCTGGTCAACGACGCCGGGACGAGCGGCCGACACCTCCTCGCCGCGACGGTGGAGATCGGCCGCCGCCTGGGTCTGAAGGTGGTCGCCGAGGGGATCGAGGACGAGGCCACGCTCGAGGTGGTGCGCGGGCTGCGGATCGACACCGCCCAGGGCTACCACCTCGCCCGCCCGATGCGCCCCGAGGCCCTGCGAATCCTGCTCGGGATGGACCCGCTCGCCTCTGAACCGGCGTCGGCTGCGACGTCAGCCGCCGGTGCAGGCGCCGGCACCGGAAGGGCCGTCGACCGCTAGGCGTGTCTCCCAAGTCCGTCGGCGGGCTGGGCGCGGTTGGATGGGTGCGAGGCTGGGTGGGTCAGTCGCTTCGAGGTGTCGTGGCGGTCGACGGCGGCCAGCCGTCGTCGGGGAACTCGATCTGGCCCGCGAACGGCTCACCTAACGACGCCAGTTTGCTCGCCGTCGTCGAAATGGCGCGCCGGGACTTCGGGTCGAGAACATCGGCCGGTTCGGGACGCGCTGATCGTCGTCGAACCGGGAGTTGTTGTCGTATTTCCTGGGGAAGACGACAACTCCCGGTTCGACGCGTGAATCGACCTCCGCGATTCAACAAGGGCGAGTCGACGGAGACGTCAGACCGTGCGCGGTCCCTGGGGCGCGCAGCGTCTGACAAGTCGGGGTGCGGGCGAGCGTTAGCCCCAGACGAGGCCTTGGGCGGGGTCTGCTAGGACGGCCGAGACGTCGGACAGGAAGCGGGAGCCGAGCGCGCCGTCGACGAGGCGGTGGTCGAAGGACAGCGCGAGCTGGGTCACCCAGCGCTTCTTGATCTTGCCGTTGTGGACCCACGGCTGCTCGCGGATCGCGCCGAACGCGAGGATGGCCGCCTCGCCCGGGTTGAGGATCGGCGTGCCGGTGTCGATGCCGAAGACGCCGACGTTGGTGATCGTGATGGTGCCGTCGGACATGTCGGACGGGCTCACCTTGCCCGCGCGAGCGGTCGCCGTGAGGTCGGCGATGCCCTGCGCGAGCTCCTTGAGGCCCAGGCGGTGCGCGTCCTTGATGTTCGGCACGACGAGCCCGCGGGGCGTGGACGCGGCGATCCCCAGGTTGACGTAGTGCTTGTAGACGATCTCCTGGGTGACCTCGTCCCAGCTCGCGTTGATCTCGGGGTGCCGGCGGACGGCGAGCAGCATCGCCTTGGCGGTGATCAGCAGCGGCGTCACGCGGACGTCGGCGAACTCCCGGTCCTCCTTGAGCCGCGCGACCAGCTTCATCGTCTTGGTGACGTCGAGCGTCTGGAAGACCGTGACGTGCGGCGCGGTGAACGCGCTCGCGACCATCGCCTCGGCCGTGCGCTTGCGCACCGACTTCACGGGCACCCGCGTCTGACGCCCGCCCTCGGAGACCTTGCCGGACGCGAGCCACGGCGCGTCGTCGCCCGCGTACGTCGCGAGCGCGCGGGCCTCCCCCTGGGCAACCCGCGCGAGGACGTCCTCCCGCGTCACGATGCCGCCGGGACCGGTCGGCGCAACGCTCTCCAGGTCGACGCCGAGGTCGCGCGCGAGCTTGCGCACGGGCGGCTTCGCGAGAACGTTCGACGGCCGGCCTGCCGCGACGAGGGCGGCGACCGCAACCGACTTGTCGGCGGCAGCGGGGACCGCGACGGGGGCCGCAGTGGGTGCCGTGACGCGCGCCGAGCCGGCCGGGGCTGACCCGTTGGCGGCAGGCACGACCGGCGCGGCCGCAGCTGCGGCCGAAGCAGCAGACGCCGAAGCGGCCGGAGCCGAACCGGCGGTGGCGGACGAGGCCGGAGCAGGCACAGCCCCGCCGGCCGCCGCCGCGCGACGCGGCCGCCGCGTCGCGCCATGCCCGGTCGTCCCGTACCCGACCAGGTTCGCGCCGCCGGCGGCCTCCGCCGCCACGCCGTCGGACGTGTCAGCCGCTGCGCCCGGTACAGCCCGCGCTGCCTCTGACAAGTCGGGGGTGGTGGGGGCTGCGGGGGCTCCGGTGGGGTCGACGTCGACCACGATGATCGGGGTGCCGACCTCGACGGTCGTGCCCGGGGAGACCAGCAGTTCGGTGACGACGCCCGCGAACGGGCTCGGCAGCTCCACGAGCGACTTCGCCGTCTCGATCTCCACGATCGTCTGGTTCAGCGCAATGGTGTCGCCCACGGCAACATGCCACTCGACGATCTCGGCCTCGGTCAGCCCTTCACCAGCGTCGGGAAGTCGAAACTGCTCAAACCTCGGCACGGAACACTCCTCAATCTGTCAACGACATGAGCGCGAGCTCGGAGGTCTGCCTCGAACTCGGACACTGCCGTGTGCGAGTTCGGCGCCAACCTCCGAGTTCGGCGCCGGGGGCCTGGCGGGGGGTCAGAAAGTCATGGCTCGGTCTACCGCATCGAGGACTCGGTCGAGGTTGGGGAGGTAGTCCTTCTCGATCTTGTTCACGGGGTACGGCGTGTGGAAGCCGCCCACTCGCAGCACGGGGGCCTGGAGGTGGAAGAAGCAGGCCTCGGTGACGCGGGCCGCAATCTCGCCGCCGGCGCCGTAGAAGACCGGAGCCTCGTGCACGACGACGCAGCGCCCGGTCTTGCGCACCGAATCGATGAGCGTCTGCGCATCGAGCGGGGAGATCGTCCGCAGGTCGACGACCTCGATGCTGATCCCGTCGGCCGCCGCGGTCTCGGCGGCCTTGAGCGCCGTGGACACCGACGCGCCGTACGCGGCGAGCGTCAGGTCCGTGCCCGCGCGGGCGACCCGGGCCTTGTCCATGGGGACGACCGCGCCCGAGGCGAGACCGTCGTCGTCGGGCGTGATCGTGATCGAGAGGTCGACGTCGCCCTTGTCCCAGTACCGGCTCTTCGGCTCGAAGAACAGCACGGGGTCCGGCGAGGCGACGGCCTGCTGGATCATCACGAACGCGTCGGCCGGGGAGGCCGGGGAGATCACGCGCAGGCCCGCGGTGTGCGCGAACAGCGCCTCGGGCGACTCGCTGTGGTGCTCGACGGCGCCGATCCCGCCGCCGTACGGCACCCGGATCACGATGGGCAGGTTGACCCTGCCGCGCGTGCGGTAGCTCATCTTCGCGAGCTGGGTGGTGATCTGGTTGAACGCCGGGAAGATGAAGCCGTCGAACTGGATCTCGAGCACCGACCGGTACCCGCGCAGCGCGAGCCCGATCGCGGTGCCGACGATGCCCGACTCGGCGAGCGGGGTGTCCACGACGCGGTCGGCGCCGAAGTCCTTCTGCAGCCCGTCGGTGACGCGGAACACGCCGCCGAGGGTGCCGATGTCCTCGCCCATCAGCAGCACCTTGGGGTCGGTCTCCAGCGCGCGGCGCAGGCCCGCGTTGATGGCCTTGGAGAAGGTGATGCGCTCAATCGCGGTCATGCGCGGGTCCCCCCGTCGGCGGCGGCCTGGTCAATGAACGAGGCCTCGTACTGCGCGAACCAGGCCCGCTCGGACTCCAGGATGGAGTGCGGCTCGGCGTACACGTGGTCGAACATCGAGGCGGGCTCGGGCGGCGCGAAGGCGTGCACGGTGTCCCGGATCCGCTCCCCGAGCGCGTCGGCCTCGGCCTCGAGGGCGGCCACGAAGGACTCCGGCAGCTCGCCGGTGGCGACCAGCAGAGCCTTGAGGCGGTCGATCGGGTCGCGTTCGCGCCAGTACTCGTCCTCGTCGGCCGACCGGTAGCGCGACGGGTCGTCGGACGTGGTGTGCGCGCCCATCCGGTAGGTGACGGCCTCGATGAACGTCGGCCCGCCGCCGGACCGCGCGCGCTCGAGCGCCTCGGCGGTCACGGCGTAGCAGGCGAGCACGTCGTTACCGTCGACGCGCACGCTCGGGATGCCGAACCCGTCGCCGCGCGTCACGATCGGCACGCGGGACTGCTTGGTCGGCGGCACGGAGATCGCCCACTGGTTGTTCTGGCAGAACAGCACGAGCGGGGCGTTGTTGACCGACGCGAAGACCATCGACTCGTTGACGTCGCCCTGCGAGGTGGCGCCGTCCCCGAAGTAGCAGACGACAGCGGAGTCCCGCTCGGGGTCGCCGGTGCCGACCAGGCCGTCGCGCTGCAGGCCCATGGCGTACCCGGTCGCGTGCAGGGTGTGGGCGCCGATCACCAGCGTGTAGGGGTGGAACCCGTGTTCCCGCGGGTCCCACCCCCCGTGGTCGACGCCACGAAAGAGCCGCAGCACGTCCGCGAGATCGACGCCACGGGTGTGGGCGACGCCGTGCTCGCGGTACGACGGGAACGCGTAGTCGTGCGGGGCCATTGCCCGGCCCGAGCCGACTTGCGCCGCCTCCTGGCCGAGGCACTGTGCCCAAAGACCCAGCTCACCTTGTCGCTGTAGCGACGTCGCTTCGTTGTCGAAACGCCGTACCAGGACCATGTCCCGGTAGAACCCGCGAAGGGCGTCGGCGTCCAGGTGCGCGATGCGCGGTGAGTAGTCGGCGTGCTCCAGCCGCTCCCCGGTCGGGGTGAGCAGCTGAACCATGTCGACGTCCGTGCGGTGTCCGTTA
The DNA here is from genome assembly GCF_036565025.1 of Pengzhenrongella sp. Taxonomy (NCBI): domain Bacteria; kingdom Bacillati; phylum Actinomycetota; class Actinomycetes; order Micrococcales; genus Pengzhenrongella; species Pengzhenrongella sp. The sequence goes on along the minus strand of NZ_DATCNW010000251.1, from coordinate 10,760 downwards.
TGACTCACTCGGGGGTCTCCTTCGCGGGCGGCGCCGAGGCGCGCTGCATGCGGTTCGTCCTAACCTACGAAAGCGTAGGCTACGGGACCGTAACTTAGTATCCAAAGGTCCTGTACATCACCCGACACGCGGTTGTTACGGATCATCGAGCGGTCGCCCGCCAGTCCGCGGTGAGCTTCAGCAGGGCGTCCGTCGCCTCGGTCTCGCCGACGCTGACACGCACGCCGTCCCCCGCGAACGCCCGTACCAGCACCCCGGCCCGGGCCGACGCCGCGCCGAACGCGGCCGCCCGCTCCCCTAGCGGGAGCCAGACGAAGTTGGCCTCGCTGTCCGGGATCACCCAGCCCTGCTCACGCAGCGCGGCGAGCAGGCGCGCCCGCTCGACGACGATCGCGTCGACCCGGACCAGCAGTTCGTCCTTCGCCCGGAGCGAGGCGACCGCCGCCAGCTGGGCGAGGTGGGAGACGCCGAACGGCGTGGACGCCGACCGGATCCCGCGCGCGAGCCGCGGCCGCGCGACCGCGAAGCCGACCCGGAGCCCGGCGAGGCCGTACGCCTTGGAGAAGGTCCGCAGCACGACGACGTTCGGGTGCGCGGCCAGCACGGCCACGCCGTCGGGCACCTCCGGATCGCGGACGAACTCGATGTACGCCTCGTCGATGACGACGAGTACATCGCCGGGCACCGCGGCCAGGAAGGTCTCGAGCTCGGCGGACCGGACGGCCGGGCCGGTCGGGTTGTTGGGGGTGCAGACCAGCACGACGCGGGTCCGCGCGGTGACCGCTGCCGCCATCGCGACCAGGTCGAGGCGGCCGTCGTCGGGCACCGGGACGCGGACCGCGATCGCGCCGGCGAGCGCGACGGCGATCGGGTACGCCTCGAACGAGCGCCAACCGAACACGACCTCGTCGCCGGGCTCGATCACGGCCGCGAGCACGTGCCCGAGGACGGCGACCGAGCCGCACCCGGTCACGACGCATTCGGGCTCGACCCCGAGCGAGTCCGCGATTGCCGCGGTGAGCTCCGTCGCGTGCATGTCCGGGTAGCGGTTCACGTCCGCGGCACCGTCCACAATCGTGGCGATGACCGAGGGCAGCGGCGGGAAGGGGTTCTCGTTGGAGGAGAGCTTGAAGGCGGCAGCGCCGACCGGGACCCGCACCCCTGGGACGTACGGGGGCAGATCGGCGACGACCGCGCGCAACGGAACGCGTAGACGAGTCACGACTCTCAGCATGCCATCGCCCGCTGCGCCAACCGGCCATGCCCGACGGCGCAGTCGGCGTCGGGATGGGAGGATTTCGCTATGAACTTCGTACTGCGGGTCATCATCAACGCCGTCGCGATCTGGCTGGCTGCGACGCTCGTCCCCGGCGTGGACATCAAGGGCGGGGACACCCTGCTGGGCAAGATCCTCATCGTCGCGCTGATCGCGCTCGTCTTCGTCGTCGTCAACATGATCGTCAAGCCGATCGTCAAGCTGATCGCGCTACCGATCTACATCCTCACGCTCGGCCTGTTCACGCTGGTCGTCAACGCGGTGATGCTCATGCTCACCGCGTGGATCACCGAGCAGGCGCCGGTGGGCCTGCGGGTCGGCGGCTTCGTTGCCGCCGTGATCGGCGCGCTGATCATCTCGATCGCAAGCCTGATCCTGGGCGCCGTCACGGGGGCGAACCGCAAACGCTGAACGGTGCGTGCTTGCTACCTCGAGCTGGTCCTGGGCGCCTTCACGGGGCTGGGTTGCAGACGGCATACGGTCCGACCGGAGTGATCGTCTCAGGGTTGGGGATTCGGAACCCAGTGTACTCCGTGTGCACGGTCGTGGTTCCGGCACCGCCGAGCAGCGGGACCATCTTCGCCTCGAACTCGCGCACCGACTCGTTCCCCGAGGCGGAAGCCAGCTCGGCCGTGCGCTGGTAGAGCTTGATGTTGTGCGCGGCCAGCGGGTCGCGTGCCCCCTGCCGGTCTGCGGGATCGGAGGACTGCGCAAGGTCGCGCGTCACGACCACGTGCGTGGGGCCGGCGGCCGAGGGCTTCCCGTCGAGTGCCCACACGAAGTCCGGGCGGTTCTGGAACTGAAGCGTCGGAATGCTCGCCGACACGCCGGCGGCCGACGCCGGCGACCCGGCCGTGATCACCCCGGCCACCTTGTACTTCGCGAGGAAGGCCGCAGTGCCGGCGAGTTTGATCGCGGCCATCCCGCCCTGGCTGTGGCCGGCGAGCACGATGGGCTCGTCCGACGGGACACCGGCCTGCTCGAGCGCCTGCCTGACGAGTTCGCTCGACTGGTCGGCGAGGCCGGCCTCCAAGCGCAGGTTCGTGGCGTTGTCGAACGGGTTCGAGCCCTGCCCCACACTCTGGTCTTCCGTCCCGGGAATCTGCACCACCCAGCTGCGGGAGCCGTCGGGATGGTCGATGCGGTCGATCCCGATCGTCCCCGGAGGCGCTCCCGCCGTGGCGTAGTGCTCGCCGACCCTGCCCTGCAGCTCCGCCACGGTTTCCGGAGCCGGGCGGGTGGTGGTCGCGTCGAGACGCTTCGAGACCGTGAGCGGCCCCGGACGCAGCTCGGGGTGGAACACGGAAGCCAGCGCCACCCCGTCGAGGATGAGGCCGGCAGCGTCTGGCACCGGATCGAGCTCGGGGACCTGCTTCCCGGGCGGCAGGGCGCGGATGAAGGCTCCGAGACCGAGCACCGAGTCCTCCGCGGGCAGCGCGGCCGCGAACTCGCCAACACTCGGCACCGGCTCCCCGTGCAACCGGAGCCAGCCGGCGTACAGCGCGTTGGCAATCACCGCCGGCCCCACGATGAACGGCACGACGATCGCCGTGAACAACAGATGCTCGCCCGCGAAATTGCCCGCGACGACCAGGCTGCGGCGGACGGCGGCGCTCGCGTCCGCCTCGGCGTCCTCGTACCGCGCCACGGTCTGCTCGAGCCCGCTCGCGAGGGTCCGCAGCCGCGCCGCGCAGGCGGTGAACGACGTCGAGCCATTGCGCAGGGGCCACAGGGCGATGTCGACCGCGCCGGCGGTCGCGGGCGAGTCCTCGCTTCCGGCGCGAACCGCCGTCCAAGCGGCGAGTTCCTGCTCTGCGGCGTCGTCCATGGCCCGGGCGGCCCGCCGCAACGCATGCACCGCAGCCCGAAGCTCGTCGAGATCGGCGAAGACCGGCGAGGTGCCGCCCGTGACCGTGAGGCCGTCCGGCTGTGGCCATGCCCGCCACTGATCGGGATCCGACATCTCTTCACCGCCCGGGGTCGAGCGAGGTACCGGAGGTCGGTCCCGAGAAGAGCTCCCTGAACGCCTTGATTGCGGGCTGCGGCGACGTCTGCCGGGCGAGCTCGACGGCGGCATCGTGCGTGATCGCCAAGGTGACGGCCTCCTCGAGGAGACGCTGCACCGCCCGCAGCGCAGCCATCGCGTCGGCAAGGGACGCGCGGTACTGAACGGCTGCTTCGGACACCCACGTGACGTGGTCGGCCGCAACAACGGCTCGGAGGGTCTCAGCGAGCCGGACATCCGCACGCTGGAGGTGCGGCGCGGCCGGACCGAGCAGCACGGGCAGCGCCGAGTACGGGCCCATCCCGCCGTCCGAGTCAGTCATAACCCGCACGATAGGAATCGCCCCGCCCGCGCCGCTCCACCCCGGCGCGCCGCTGTGGACACCCCGTCGCGGCGGACGTCTGGGGTCGCAAACGGCCCCCGCGCTCAGCCCCCGCCAGTTAGCGTCGAGGGCGTGCCCACGTCCGCTCCATTCGGCGCTCTCGCGGTGGCCGTGGCCGCCCTCCTGTTCGCCCTCAACGGCACCGTCGCGAAGCTCGCGATGCAGGCGGGCCTGAGCACGACCCGGCTCGTCGAGCTCCGCTCGACCGGCACGGCAGTGATCCTGCTGACGGTCGCGCTCGTCGTCGTGCCTCGGCGGATGCGGCTTCGCCTACGCGAGCTGGCCCTGATGAGCGTGCTCGGCCTCGTCGGAGTGGCCATGGTGCAGTGGTTCTACCTGGTCGCGATCTCGCGGCTGCCGGTCGGGCTCGCGCTGCTGATCGAGTACACGGCTCCGCTGCTCGTCGCCCTGTGGGCGCGCTTCGTGCTCGGCGAACCCATGCGGGTCCGCGTCTGGTGGGCACTCGGGGCGTGTCTGGTGGGGCTGACCCTCGTTGCGCAGGTCCCGCGCGGCGTCGTGCTCGACCCGATCGGCGTCGCCGCCGCGATCGGCGCGGCGCTGTGCCTCGCGACCTACTACCTGCTGGGCGAGCGGCTGCTGGCCCAGCGCGACCCGCTGTCCGCCCAGGGCTGGTCCTTCGCGTTCGCGGCGATCTTCTGGATCGTCGTGCAATCACTTCAGGAGTCCCGGCCCGGCACCCTGGCCTCCGAGGTCCCGCTGCCCGGCGTGCTCGACGGCGTCGTCGCGCCGCTGTGGGTGCTCGTCGCGTGGATCGTGGTGCTCGGGACGGTCGTGCCCTACCTGCTGCTGGTGGGCGGGCTGAAGGTGATCGGCGCAGCGCGGACCGGGCTGATCGCGATGCTCGAGCCGGTCGCGGCGGCGGCCGCCGCGTGGGTCGTGCTCGGGGAGTCGATGACGGTGGTGCAGCTCGTGGGCGGGGCGGTGGTGCTGGCGGGGATCGGGCTGGCGGAGACGGCGCGGCGGGGACGGCGGGTGCGGGACGGCCGAGCGGCCGACGAGGAGCCCGAGATGATCACGGTCTGAACCGCGAGCGCGGCACCGGGCCTCACTCGCGGTGCCTCGACCTCCCCGACCTACAACACGGAATGCGTGATGACCGCGGAGTAGGTGTTGGCCGCCATGCCCCCGGGCACCGCGACGCTGATCGTCGGGTTCCAGGTCGCGGAGTTGTCCCCGGTGATCCCGCTCGCGCTCACGACCGGAGAGACACCCGTGAGGGCGGCAGGGTTGTTCGCAACATAGGTGGCAGTGCCCACCTTGGTGATGGATCCCGCGTTGTAGCTGACCGCACTGGCAGCTATCGCGGGCCCGGCGGGAGGGGTGAACGCTGTGGAGATTGCCGACGCCACCCAGCTTGAGCCCGCGGCGGCGCTGCGCGCGTCGAGCACCTGCACCTGACCCAGCGGACCGCTGATCGTCCCTGCTCCGACCGTGTTCGCCCGGGTACCAAGGCTCCCGGCATCGAGCGGGACGGTGATCGAAAGGGTTCCACCTGTGATCTGGAAGTACGCATCGGTGGGATCGGCCGAGGCGGGGAGTGTGAAACCGAGTGTGAGGAACCCGGCAGTGCTGACGACCAGAAGGCTTCGAGTGCGCATGACGCCCATCCAATTGAAGTTCGACCCGCGAGCGGCTTCTTCACTCGGCTGATGATTTGACGCATTCGTACGGAGGAGCGCGCTCCTCGTCCGACCGCCCCAACTCTAGCAATTGCGCCGACACTGGATCCGCCGACGGACGGGTTAAAGATCCTGGTCAACGACCGATTCGCGGCAATCTCGCCTATTCGCGCGAATTGCCGTCCACGTTGCCACTTAATGCTGTGTTCGCACCGGTACCCGCCGATTTGTCGCGCACGTGTCGGGTATTCTGCGCATTATCCTTACAACGCCCGCACGAGGTGCGATGATCCACCGAGGGCCGCCGACCGAGCCGCGCCCCCGACCGCGAGGGAAGAGCACCTTCATGGCGTTGCGCCGACTGTTCGCCACTCTCGCGGCCCTCGCACTGGCGACCGTCGCGGCGACGCCCGCCGCCGCGTCAACGACCGACCCGGGCCATTCCCCAGGGGCATCGGAACCAGGCGGCGGCATCGGCTTGCGACTCATCGACGCGCCCGCCGCAGCGAGCGACGACCCCCGCGCGCGGCTCTACATCGTCGATCACCTCGCGCCGGGGACGACCATCAAACGCCGCATCGAGGTCACCAACACCAGTGACTCCGCCGCGCAAGTCGCGTTGTATGCGGCCGCCGCGACTGTCGAGGACGGCTCGTTCGTTGGCGCAGACAACAAGACTCCGAATTACTTGTCCACGTGGACGTCCGTGCTTCCGACCGCCCCAACAGTGCTTGCCGACGGGAAAGCCATCGCCACCGTGACCATCGCGGTTCCAGCAGATGCGTCGCCCGGCGAAAAGTACGGTGTCGTGTGGGCCGAAGTGCGCTCCAACCCCGGGACCGGCGGCGTTACGCAAGTGAGCCGCGTGGGAATCCGCCTGTACGTGTCGGTCGGCCCCGGCGGGCCGCCTGACGCCGATTTCACGATCGACTCCATCACGGCCAAACGCACGAGCGACGGCAAGCCGGCGGTCCTGGCGACCGTGCACAACACCGGCGGCCGGGCGCTCGACATGAACGGCACCCTCGAGCTGTCGGACGGCCCGGGTGGGCTCAGCACAGGACCGTTCCCCGCCACGCTCGGCACCACCCTCGCGATCGGCACGACGGGGCCGGTGACGGTCTTCCTCGACGAAGCGCTGCCCGCTGGCCCCTGGGACGCCGTCATCACCCTGCACAGCGGGCTACTCGACCGCGACGCGAAGGCGACCATCACGTTCCCCGACAGCGGCACTGCGGCCGCCGTGCCGGCGACGTCCGGGTGGCCGGGCTGGCTGTTCGCGGTCGCGGGCGGAACCGTCGTCCTCCTGCTCGCCTTCGGGGCCACGTTCTTGAAGCTTCGGCGGAGCCGTGCACAACGGCATCGCAGCGGGCTTCCTCGTCGCACCGGAGCCCACGTGCGGTAGGGACCCGACCGAAGCCGACTCGTCCCGGCGCCACCTCCCGGGCACTCCCGCTCGGTCCGGAGCGTTCGTGGGACCATGACTGACGTGCCCGAGACCCCCGCTCAGCCCGTCCAGCCCGCAGCCGCCCGCGTCGTCCTCGCCGACGTCGTGCCGTCGATCGCCCTCGGGCCGCTCGACGGCCGGTACCGCAACGTGGTCGCGCCGCTCGTCGACCACCTGAGCGAGGCCGCGCTGAACCGCGAGCGGCTGCACGTCGAGGTCGAGTGGCTGATCCACCTGACGACGAACGCCGTCGTGCCCGGCGCGCCGACCCTGACGGCCGCCGACCAGGCCTACCTGCGCGACGTCGTCGCGAGCTTCGGCGCCGAGCAGATCACCGAGCTCGGCGCGATCGAGCGGGTCACCGTGCACGACGTGAAGGCCGTCGAGTACTTCCTCAAGGAGCGCCTCGCGGCCGCCCCCGCGACGCTCGGCGACGACACCGTGCTCCCGGGCGTCGGCGAGCTGGTCCACTTCGCGTGCACCAGCGAGGACATCAACAACCTCTCCTATGCACTGATGGTCCGCGGCGCGGTGCACGAGGTCTGGCTGCCCGCGGCCCGTGCGCTCGTCGCGCAGATCGCCGACCTGGCCCGTGAGCACCGCGACGCGGCCATGCTGGCGCGTACCCACGGCCAGCCCGCGACGCCGACGACGCTCGGCAAGGAGCTCGCGGTCCTCGCCTACCGGCTCGACCGCCAGCTTCGACGCATCGAAGGGGCCGAGTACCTGGGCAAGCTCAACGGCGCGACCGGGACGTACGGCGCGCACCTCGCGGCGGTGCCGGGTGCGGACTGGCAGGGCGTCTCGCGCGGCTTCGTCGAGCACCTGGGCCTGACCTGGAACCCGCTGACCACGCAGATCGAGTCGCACGACTGGCAGGCCGAACTGTACAGCGACCTGGCGCGTTTCAACCGGGTGCTGCACAACCTCGCGACCGACGTGTGGACGTACATCTCGATGGGCGTCTTCATCCAGATCCCGGTGCCGGGCGCGACCGGGTCCTCGACGATGCCGCACAAGGTCAACCCGATCCGGTTCGAGAACGCCGAGGCGAACCTCGAGCTCTCGTCCGCGCTGCTCGACACCCTCGCGTCGACGCTCGTGACGAGCCGGCTGCAGCGCGACCTGACGGACTCCACGACCCAGCGGAACATCGGGCCGGCGTTCGGGCACTCGCTGCTCGCGATCGACAACCTCCGCCGGGGGCTCGGTGCACTCGATGTGGACCTCGAGCTGCTGGCGCGGGACCTGGACGCGAACTGGGAGGTCCTCGGCGAGCCGGTGCAGTCGGCGATGCGCGCCGCGTCGGTGGCCGGGGTGACCGGGATGGAGAACCCGTACGAGCGGCTCAAGGAGCTCACGCGGGGCAAGCGGCTGACAGCTTCGGACATGCGCGAGTTCATCGGCAGCCTCGGCCTGCCCGACGACGTGGCGGCGCGGCTCGCGGAGATGACGCCCGGGTCGTACGTGGGGCTGGCAGGCGAGCTGGTGGATCACCTCAAGGTGTGAGGGGCGGCTGTCGGGCGACGGCCAGCTCGCGCTGACTGCCCGCCGCCCGACGGCGGCCTCCTTCTCGCTACTCGACCGCGGTCGCCTCAGCGTCGGTGTTCGCTCGTGGACCGGTGCCGGGGAGGGTCGAGTGGCGGCCTCGCCGGGGTGCCGATTCGGTCTCCGAACCTTCTACGACCCGGGTCGGCCGCGACTCCGGCTCGGGCACCCACGCGGGATCGTGTGGCGGCCGTTGCATGGGGACTGACGGGACGGGTTGACCGACGACGACGGGATCGATGCCCGCCTCCGCGGCGTCGGGGTTGCCCGCTGCGGGCCTGCCGCGTTGCGTTGGCAGAACCAGCGCAGGGCCGTCGCCCGCCTGGACAGGTGCGGGTTTCGGGGGGCGGTGGGATCCGAACTTGATCGTGCGCCGGCGCCAGATAAGCGCGGCGGCGAGGAGAAGCGTCAGGGCTGTGACGCCGAGGGCGATCCAGAGGACCAGGTTGCTTCGTTCGGGCTTCACGGTTTCGCCTTGGCCGGCAGCCGGGAAGGTGATCGTTGCCGACGCTTCGTGCTGAACGAGTCCGCTGCTGAGGCTCAGCGTGGCGTGCCACGGACCTTTGGGGACCTCGGACGGGAGGGTGACCGCAACAGTCCCCTTCTGCCCAGGGGCCAAGGTCGGCACCTTCTGAAGCGTGAAAGGCCCCGCGGACAACCCACCTGGACCGTCCGCGAGCGTCACCTTACCGAGGATGTCGACCGTACGCCCCCCGGTGTTCGTGACGTTGGCGATGACCTGCGGATTTCCCTCGGCGTCGCGGGCGGCGGAGATGGAATCAATTGCGAAGTCCGGGGCACGCCCGTTTCCAGCGCCCACAGACAAGTAGATCCGCACGCCGGCTCGGCTGGCCTGCGCGATGTGCGAGCCCGCAATCGGCGCACTCCGAGTCTCCGCCCACACGACTCCGTACTGCTCGCCCTCGGAGGCGTCTTTGGAGACATCGATCGTGACGAGAACGTTGCTTGATACCTTGGGCGGGAGTTCGATCTTCGGCTTGTCGACCGAGATCCAGGTTGTCAGCTCGTTCACCGAAGGGTTGGCCTCGGCGACAAAGGACTCACTCTCAACGCGGGCAGCTCCGGCGTAGAGATAGACTGTCCGAGCCGAGTCTGAATTGTTCGTGACTTTGATACGGCGCGCAATGGTGGTCCCGGGCGCAAGCCGGTCCACGACATAAGATCGAGCACGAGGATCATCCTGAGTGACTGCCGGGATGTCCAGGAGAATCACGCCGACGCCAGACGGACCAGGGCCTTGGGGGGTCGCGAAATTCGACCCGGATGCCGGGAGTGCCTGAGCCGCCCCTGAAGAGGCCGATGCGACGGCCAATGCCAGGATGCAGAAGATTCTTACCGTGAAACGCAAGACATGCCCCTGTCGTATTGCACGCGATCATTCGGGTGAGACGGACTCTTCTTTCGCGCGCTGTGGGGGCGACTCGCCGAGACGGCCGCCCCCACAACTGTTCCTGCTTCGCTACGAGACGGAGTGCGTCAGCGTCGCGACGTAGTCACCCGCGAGCGCAGTATTGAGGACTGGAATGGTCAGTGACGCAGCCCACGTTGCCGTGTTGTCACCGGAAACGGCGGTCGCAGCCTGAACCGTCTTCGCAGCGCCCAGGTCGGTCGGGCTAGATTTCGCCAAGGTGGCGCTCCCAGCGCCGCCCGGGGTTGCCGTGAGGGCGGTGTAGGTGATGGTGGTGGGGTCATTGAAGCCTGGGCTATTGAAGGCACTCAATTGGGCTGTTGCAGTCCAGTTGGAAGTCCCGGAGCGCTGGTCCACTACCTGAATGCCGGTCATGACGACCGTTCCAATTCCGCCAGGCTTGAGACCAGCAATATTGACGGCCGTGGCGGGCGCCGCGATCGAGAGCGTGCCAGTCGACTCCACCGTGACGGTCGCCGTCGTGTCCACCGCCGAAGCCGGCAACGCTGTGGCTCCGAGAGCCGCGACCGCGACGAGCGCGATGACGGTCGTGCGTGTGCGGAAGTTTCGCATGCTGTGTTCCCCCTGCTTCGGTAGCCCGGCTGACCCGGTGGGTCCCGTGGCATTGCGCCCCCGCCTTGCGACGGATTTGCCCTTTCGGCGAGCGGAGTGCTCGCTTACCCAGAATGCTACGCACCGGCGGTTCATTCGCCACTGGTCGGGAGGGTGATTCCCGGTGTGAAATCGCGACGTCAAGCTCCAACTACCGACACCAAGGACGATGGTAACCATCACTCGAACGGAGCAGTCGAGCTCGGCGAACGAGTGAAAGGGCCATGATAATGCTCTCGGTCCTTGACACTTCAGCGAACGCAATACTCCTGCCCGTCAAGTCCCAATGGTCGTAACTTAGGACCCCCTGCCAGTCGCCCCCGAGCGGGGATCCTCCTCTGGATCCCGCCTGCGTGGACCTCAAGTTACGTCCATTGCGTGCGGGCCCGCCCCGAGCGGGAGCGATCCAGTTTTGGGAAGG
>NZ_DATCNW010000250.1:0-29832 GCF_036565025.1 Pengzhenrongella sp. | reverse complement strand
GGTCGCGACCCTGACCGAGCGGCTGACCGGGCTGCGCGAGGCCGCCGGTCCCCGGACCCTCGCCGAGCACGACGCCGACGTCGGGCAGCTCGCGACCCTCGTGGCCGCCTCCGTGGCGGCCCAGACGCGGCTCGCGGACCTGCGGGTGCGGCTGGCAGAGCACGAGGTCGCGACCGAGCAGCTGCGGATCCGGGTCCAGGCCCTGGCGACGGCGGCGGCCACGGCCCGGGTCTCGATCGACGGGCTCCGCACGGACCTGACCGCGGCCCAGCAGGAGGTCGACCTGGCTCGCGCCGACGCCCCGACCGTCGCCGCCCGCGTCGCGGACCTCACCACGAGGGTGCACGCGTGCGAGGCCCTCGCCGCCGCGGTCGAGACCGCCGACCAGGCCGCGCGCGAGCGGACGACCCGGTCGGCCGAGCTCGCCGCGGGCCTCGCGACGCACGACTTCGCGAGCGCAGCCGCTGCCCGCTCGGCCGTGCTCCCCGCGGCCGAGCTGGCCCGGTTGGAGGCGACCGTCGCGAAGCACGCCGCCGCCCTGGCCGCGGTCGCGGACGGCCTCGCCTCCCCGTCGATCGCCGACCTGCCCGACGACGTCGTCGTCGACCTCACCGGGGCGCTCGCCGAACGGGCCCGGGCCGAGACGGCCTCGAACGCCGCGGGCCGGGTCGCGGCGCTCGCGACCCGCACCGCGTCGTCGTCGGCGGCAGCCCTAGGCACGGTCGAGACGGCGCTCGCCGCCCACCACGCCGCCCGGCAGCTCGCGGCGCCGGTGACCAGGATGGCGGACCTCGCGGCGGCGTCGGGCGGTGACAACGCCAAGAAGCTCACGCTCGCCACGTACGTGCTGGTCAAACGCTTCGAGGACGTGGTCGCGGCGGCGAACGAGCGGCTGCTCGCGATGTCCGACGGCCGGTTCGAGCTGGCCCGCAGCGACGAGCGCGAGGACGTGCGAAGCCGGCGAACCGGCCTGTCGATGAAGGTCGTCGACCACCGGATGGAGGCCGCGCGCGACCCGCGCACCCTGTCCGGCGGGGAGACGTTCTACGTCTCGCTGTGCCTCGCGCTCGGCATGGCCGACGTCGTGACGGCGGAGGCCGGCGGGATCGAGCTGGGCACGCTCTTCGTCGACGAGGGCTTCGGCTCGCTCGACCCCGAGACGCTCGAGTCGGTGCTGGTCGAGCTCGGCAAGCTGCGCGCGGGCGGCCGCGTCGTCGGCGTCGTCTCCCACGTCGAGGCCATGAAGCAGTCGATCGCCGAACGCATCGAGGTCCGCCGCCTCCCCGACGGCTCCAGCACCCTCACCGTCCTCGCCGGGTAGAACTCCAGGGGTTCAGACCGTGGCGAGAGTCTCTGCGGCGATCGTGGGCGTGCGCGCGTCGCGGCGCCAGGCGCGCGAGACACCGGTGAGCAGGACGGCGCCGAGGAGGACCATCACGAACATCACCGCGGCCATCGTGACCGCCGGGGTGCCGCCGAGGAGTCCGGTCAGCGGCGCCACGAGCGCGCCGATCCCGAACTGCAGCGCGCCGAGCAGTGCCGCCGCGCTCCCGGCGCGGTGCGGGTTGGACGCCAGCGCGATCGCCGGCGCCGAGGGCATCACGAACCCGGCCGTGCCGAGCGTCAGGATCAGCAGGATCGTGATCGGGACCAGCCCGCCGCCCGCGAGGGCCACCACGAGCAGCGTCGTCGCGAACGCGAGGCCCGTCCAGACGGCACCGGTGAGGATCTGCTCGGGCGCGAACCGGTCCACCATCGCGCCGTAGAGCTGGCTGGCGGCCGTGATCGAGACGGCGCCGCCGGCGAAGATGAAGCCGAACTGCTGGGCGTCCAGCCCGAAGCCGCACTGGAAGACGAAGGTCGACGACGCGACGTAGGTGAACAGTGCCGACATGTAGAACGCCGAGAGCAACGCGAGCCCGACGAACGGGCGGTCGAGCAGCAGGTCGCGGTAGGTCCGCAGGGCCGCACTAGTGCCCCCGGTCCGGCGCTTCTCGACCGGCAGGGACTCCTTCAGGCGAACCGCGGCGAGCACGAACAGCACTGCCCCGACGGTGGCCAGGAACCCGAAGATCGAGCGCCACGAGCCGAACCGCAGCAGCTGCGCGCCGATCGTCGGCGCAAGGACGGGCGCGACGCCGACGATGAGCATCAGGCGAGCCATCACCTTGGAGACGCTCACACCGGAGAAGTTGTCGCGAACCATCGCCATGGACAGCACCATGCCGGCGGCCGCGCTGAAGCCCTGGACGAAACGCAGCGCGGTCAGCATCTCGATCGAGTTGAGGAAGATCATCGCCGTGGACGTCGCGACATAGATCGCGAGGGCGACGAGCAGCGGCCGACGCCGTCCGTAGGCGTCGGAGACCGAGCCGATCAGGATCTGTCCGAGCGCCAGCCCGGCGAGCGATGCGGTGAGGGTGAACTGGACCTGCGCCTGTGAGGCGTGCAGGTCGGCGGCGATCCGGGGGAAGGCCGCGAGGTAGGTGTCAAAGGTGAGGGGGCCGATCGCGGTCAAGGCGGACAGCAGCAGGATGAATCCAGCGCTGATGCGCGTGCGCGCAGGGGCTTGGGGCATGTCCACAGAACCGCGATGCCTACGGAAATTCTTCCCGATCGCACGATCCGTCCACGGGATGGACGGGCTACCAGGACCAGCCTCGGGACGTGAGCTCGACTTCCTCCCGGAATCGCTCCTGCTCGTCGCCTCGCGCCGCGGGGTCGGTGGCTACCCCGGCCAGGATGCAGGCCTCGGCGAGCAGCGCGTCGTAGGCCTTCTGGGTCGCCTCGAGGTGGTGCGCGCGGGCGTACACGTTCTGGTCACGCTCGAGCATCCGGACCTCGTCGGCCACGATGCCGAGCCGGGTCTGCACGCGCAGCACCTCGAACGGGTTCAGCTCGCCCTTGCGGCGCCACCGGCGACTGCCGGGACGGCGCAGCCGAAGGAGCGGGGGCGCCCGGCGTGGGCTTCGATCGGCTGGGGGCGGCACGAATCGCGGCCGTGGTCGGTTGCGCCGCCGGAGGGGCCTCAGCGCCGCAAGGACCACCGCCGCGAGCAGCGCGAAAAGGAGCCAACGCATCACTCTGTACCAATCGGCGAGGTCCCCTCCAGGTTAAGCGGCGCGTCGAGCGTTTTCCAGACCCAAGTTCGCTGGCGCACAAAGTGCCGGTGAACTGCTCGTACGATGTCGACCATGTCTGCACGGGGGGTAGTGGTCGGGGTCGCCGTGCTCGTGGTGCTCGGAGGCGCGGTCGTCGCCGACCGCTTCGCCGTCGGGATGGCGCAGGATGTCGCGGTCGACGGGCTGCGGGCCAATGTCCAGGGCGTCACCGGCGATCCAAAGATCGTGATCACCGGCTTCCCCTTCCTCACCCAGCTTCTCGCGGGCGAGCTCACGGACGTCACGGGTCGCGTCGAGGGGCTGACGTTCAAGGGCGTGCAGATCACCGATGTCGACGTCGACGCCGAGGGCGTGACCACGCACCGCCCGTACACGGTCCACCGGGCGCTCCTGACCGGCTCCCTCTCCACTGCCACCGTCGAGCAGCTGCTCGCGGCGAAGGCGGATCTCCACGTGCACCTCACGGTCGACGGCGACCGCCTCAAGGCCACCACCCAGCTGCTCGGTTCCGACCTGACCGCGACCCTGGTGCCGCGGGCGGAGCACGGCGCGATCCGGGTCAAGGTCGCGGACGTCACGCTCGGCGGCGTCAAGGTGGACGTCGCCGCTCTGCCGAGCGGGATCGCCAAGCGGTTCAACGACATGGCCGTCCCGGTCGAGGGCTTGCCCGACGGCGTCGTGGTCACCGGCGTCGCGGTGCGCGACGGCGGCGTGCGGATCACCGCGACCGGAACCGACGTCACGCTCGCGGCCCCCTGAGCTCAGCCCTCACTCGCGCCGGTCCGCACCGTCCTCGAGCACCTGGAGCAGCGCGCGCAGGTCGGGGATCGCCGCGGACAGTCGGACCTGCGACTCCGGCGGCAGGCTTCCGAGCGCCTGCTCAAGCATGTCCCGGCTGGCCCGGTCGTACCTCGTGAGCAGCGCGCGAGCCGCTCCCGTCGAGCTGAGCTGAGCACCGCGCAGGTCCGACGCCGAGGACTCCCGCGCCACCAGGCCCTGCGCCGCCATGGTCCGCACGAGGTTGCTGACGGTCGACGGCGACACCCGCAGCCGTTGCGCCACCGCGCCGGGGCTGGCCGGCCCGTCCCGCAGCGCTCGCAGCAGCTCGATCTGGGCCTCGGCCAGGTCCGGGAGGTCGGCGGCCCGCCGGGTCGCCCGGAGCACCGACCGTCGAAGCGGACCCAGGAGCGGGCCGAGGTCCGCGGCGTTGTTCACCCGGCCAGTCTCGCAGGCTCGTGCGTGGTAATCTATTTTTGTTGCAAAAATAGATGGGAGTGAGCGGGATGACCGAACTACTGGTGGATGAGCTGACCCAGGACCTGACCGGGATCGTGGGGCTGCACGCGATCTACACCTACGCCAATGGCTGGCAGTACGAGCTGTACGTCAAGAATGCGACGACGATCGACTACCGGATCCATTCGGGAATGGTCGGCGGCCGCTGGGTCAGGGACCAGGCCGTGGACGTCGTCCGCGTCGACGACGGCGTGTACAAGATCGCCTGGACCGAGCCCACCGGAACGTCCGTGGCGCTCGACGTCGTGCCGGCGAAGCGTCGCCTGCACGGGGTGATCTTCTTCCCGCACTGGGTCGAGCAGCACCCCGAGCGCACGGTCTGCTTCCAGAACGACCACCTCGCCGAGATGGCCCGCTACCGCGAGGCCGGCCCGGCCTATCCCGTGCTGGTCGTCCCGGAGTTCGCGCGGATCAGCTTCCTCGAGGACTGCGGACCGGACGACGAGAGCGTCGTCGACCGGGCCCCGGGCGACCTGCCCGCCGGGTACGCCGCGCGGACGAACTGACGCCCGCGGGAGCTACTTGCCCGGGACGACGGCATAGTCCGGGGCGAGGGCGAAGTCGCGGACGAGCCAGCCGTGCGGTCCGGGGTCCAGGTCCATGACCCAGATCATCGTGACCGGATCGGGCGTGGCCGGCGCCTGAGCGCTGGTCGCGGGCGTCGACGAGCTCGTTTCCTCGACCCTGAGCTCGACCCGGGTCTCCCGGTCGCCGGGCCGCGGACCCTCGGTCCGGTCGACGGAGATGTTCAGCGTCGACGGGGGCACCGGCCGCCGGCCCGCGATCGCCGATCCGAGGTACCTCGCGCTCTCACCGCACGCAGCGCAGGCGGGCGCGCTGAGTTCGTGCCAGGCGCGGAAGTCACCGGTGCGATAGACGTACGGCACCAGCGAGACGAAGTAGACGGCCGTCGCGGTCGCTCCGTCGTCGGTCAGGTCGGCCATCTCCGCGAGCCGCGCGGGCTCGCGAAGCGCCGGCGCGGGGATGCCCGGCGCCGGCGACTCGGCGTCTGTTGACCCGCCCCCGGACGGCGAGCTCGGCGACCGCGTGGCGCTCGGCGTCGTTCCTGGCGGCGCCGACTCGATTCCACAGGCCGAGCTGAGCAAGGCGATCCCCAGGAAAAGGGTCGCGGCAACGGAGCACACCGCAAGCGAATGGCTGCGAGACGATCTCGACGTGGTTGTCATTCGTCGACTCTCGCGCCGGCTCCCGCGACGCTGCAATGAGGCCACGGGCGGGCTGTGGACAGACAACAATCCACAGCCCGCCCGTTGTCTTTCCGCCGAAAGTTAGACGCGCACCGGGAAGCGGTGCAGCGTGAGCATCGCCTCGGTCGTCCGTGACCACGGGAACGACTCCGCCCGCGCCCGCGCCGCGGCCCGCCGCTGTTCGGTCGGCACCGCGAGCAGCTCGGTGACGGCCGCGGCGATCGCGCCGGGCTCGGGCGCGGCGCTCCGCCCGGCGCCGCCCGCCACGAGCTCGGCCACCGCGGACGTGCTCGCCGCCACGACGGGCGAGCCGCAGGCCAGGGCCTCCAGCGCCGCGAGCCCGAACGTCTCCACCGGTCCGGGAGCGAGCACGACGTCGGCGGCCCCGAGCAGGGCGGCGACCGACGCACGATCCGCCAGGTGCCCGACCAGCGCGACCGGCAGCCCGCGGGCCCGGCGCCGCAGCGACGCGGCAAGCGGACCGGCGCCGGCGATCACCAGCCGGGCGGGGCAGCCGCCGTCGTGCAGCACCCGCAGCGCCTCGATGGCGAGGTCGGGCCGCTTCTCGCGCGACAACCGGCTGCACAGCACCAGCAGCGGAACCCCGCCCGGAGCAGGCGAGCTCGGCCGGAACTGGTCCAGGTCGACCCCCAGCGGCACGTGCTCGGTGCGAACGCCGATCCGGGCGAACTCCTGCCCGGCGAAGTGCGTGGTGGTCACGACGTGGTCGAACAGCTCGGCCGTCGTCGCGTTGTGCCGGTCGGCCACCAGCCGCGCCGCGCGGGCACCCAGCGGGAGGAATGCGCGCAGCACACCGTCGAGCCGTTCGTGCGCGATCACCGCTGATGGCACCCCAGCCGCGCGGGCCCATTGCCCGAGCCCGCGCAAGGTCAACCGGTCGGAGACCTCGAGGCGGTCCGGTTCGAGGTCGTCCAGCACGGCGCGCACCTCGCGCAGGTCCGCCATCACCCGATACCCGCCCGATCCCGGAACTGCGGGCCCCGCGACGGTGACCCGCCGGCCCCAGGCGAGCTCCTCGCTGCCGGCTCGGGCGCCCGGGACCACGAGCACGAACTCGTGCCCCGCGGCGCGGTACCCCCGCCCGAGCTCGTGCACGGTCGTGCGGATCCCCCCGCTGTTCGGGGCGTACGCGTTCGCGACATGGACGACGCGCACTCAGGTTCCCCGCACGACCGCGCTGCGCGCGGCCTCGTCGTAGTGATGGAGCAGGCGGTCGCACACGACCGGCCAGGTGCGCACGCGCACGGCCTGGTGGGCCGCGGCGCCCATGGCCCGCCGCTTCGCCTCGTCGCCGACCAGGTCAGCGACGTGCGCCCGCAGGGCCGCGAGGTCGCCGGGCGGGTAGAGCCACCCCGTGCGGCTGCTGTCGACCAGGTCGCGCAGCCCGCCCGCCCCGACGGCCACGACCGGCACCCCGCAGGCCATCGCTTCCTGGGCGGCCTGGCAGAACGTCTCGTACGGACCCGGATGCACGACGACGTCCAGGCTCGCGACGGCCCGCGACAGCTCGTTGCCCGACAGCACCCCGGTGAAGTGGGCGCTCGGCAGGCGGCGCGCCAACCGCTCGCGCTCCGGCCCGTCCCCGATGACGACGAGCCGGGTCCCGGGCAGGTCGCTGAGCACCGCGAGATCCTCGACCTGCTTCTCGACCGCGAGCCGCCCGACGAAGCCGACCAGGACCTCGCCCGACGGCGCGAGTCGCGCCCGCAGGTCGTCGTCGCGGCGTGCGGGCGAGAAGGTCGCGGTGTCGACGCCCCGCGGCCAGATCTGAACCCGCGGGATGTCGTGCCGCTCGAGGTCCCGGGCGGCCGTGGGAGACGGCGCGAGGGTGAGGTGCGCGCGCTCGTGGACCGAGCGGATCCGTCGCCAGGCGGCGTTCGACGCGGCGGTGAGCCCGTACCGGCGCGCGAAACCCGCGATGTCGGTCTGGTAGATCGCGACCACCGGGATGCCGAGGGACGCCGCGACCCGCATGACCGGCCCGCCGAGGGCGAACGGCGACGCGAGGTGGATGACGTCCGGGGCGAAGTCCGCGAGCTCGCGCAGCAGGGTGGCGGTCGCGATCGCGGGCACCGGCAGGCGGACCTGCGGGTATCCCGGGAAGCCGACCGACGGCAGTCCCACCACGGTGAAGCCCTCGTAGGTCGGCGGCGGATTCCCGAGCGCGATGACATGAGCCTCGTGACCGGTCCGGCGCAGGTGCCGCAGCACCTGGAGCACCGAGCCGGTCACGCCGTTGACGTAGGGGAGGAACGATTCGGTAACCACGGCGACCCTCACGTGTCGTACTACAGCAGCGCGACACGTGCGCAGGGCGAGGTGTCGGTGTCGGGTGGTCGTCCGGCGCGTGAACCCTTGGGGCGGGCGAACCGTCAGTTCCCGATCTCGCACTTCCCGAGCTCGCGCGCCATCGCGTCCCGCTCGGCGGCCGTCACCCACAGCCCGTACGCGGCCTTCACCTGCACCTGGCGGATCACGTACAGGCAGCGGAACGGCTTGTGCGGCGGCAGCCAGGTCGCGGCGTCCCCCGCGCCCTTCGCCATGTTGAGCGGTCCGTCGACGGCGAGCAGGTTCGCGGGATCGTTCGCGAACGACTCCCGGACTGCGGGCGTCCAGCCCTGGGCGCCTTTCTGCCAGGCGTCGTCGAGCGCCACCACGTGGTCGATCTGCACCGCCGAGCTCGTGTCGACCCCGCGCTTGAACTTGATGTCGTGCCCGCTGTACGGGTCCGCCAGCGTGCCCGACAGCACGAGGCAGCCGCCCGTGCCGGGCTTGAACGTCGGCTCCGACAGGTCGCGCTTGAGGATGTCGTTGCGGGTGTCGCACCCGTTGTGGTCGACGTCCTGCCACGGCTGGCCGAACAGGCCCCGGTCGTAGCCGGTCTGCGGCGCCCGCCCCTTGACCGCGAGCTTCGGCAGGGCCGCGCGCGCCGACGCGACGTCGTCGGCCGCGACGGGATAGCGCACGCCGTCGACCGCTGTGGTGATGCTGGGGGCGGCGAGGCTCACGCCGAAGGCGGCCGCCGCGGCGGACACGAGGTAGACCAGGGCGACCAGGACGCGTCGTCGGCCGCGGCGGCCTCCTCGGGCTGAGGGGCGGCGCGGACGGGAGGCGCGAGCGGTCACAGGCGTGAGCGTGTCACGCGCAGCGGGGCCTGTACGCCAACGGGTGGGCGATCTGGGGATGACCGCGCGCGGCACCTGTCCTTGGGGTGGGCGGAACCGGACCGATCGCCCCCGCCGGGCGCGCGTTGGCGCCGACACCGCCGCGCTCGCTACCCTCGGCGACCATGGCCACCCCACACATCTCCGCCGAGCTCGGCGACATCGCCCAAGACGTCCTCATGCCCGGCGACCCGCGCCGCGCCCGCCTCATCGCCGAGACCGTGCTCGACGACGCCCGCCTCGTCACCGAGGTGCGCGGCATCCTCGGGTACACCGGGACCTACCAGGGCCGCCCGGTCTCGGTGCTCGCGTCGGGCATGGGCATGCCGTCCATCTCCATCTACGCGACCGAGCTGTACCGGTTCTTCGGCGTCCGGCGGATCATCCGCATCGGCACCGCCGGCGGCATGGCGCCGCTCCTCGAGCTGGGCGACGTCGTGATCGCGACCGCTGCGCACACCGACTCGGCGATGAGCGCGAACCGGATCCCGGGCATCCACTACAGCCACGCGCCGAGCTTCGCGCTCGCCGCGGCGGCGGTCGCGGCGGCGTCCGGCGGCGTGCAGAAGGGCACGGTGCACGCCGGCGCGGTGATCTCCAGCGACGCGTTCTACCTCGAGCGCCCGGCCACGAACGACCTCCTCGTCAAGCACGGCACCCTCGCGGTGGAGATGGAGGCGGCCGGGCTGTACGCCGTGGCCGACGCCGAGGGCGGCCAGGCGCTCGCCATCTGCACCATCTCCGACCTGCTGTTCCGCGACGAGGCCCTGTCCGCGGACGAGCGCGAGCTGCTCTTCGAGCGGTCCGTGCAGCTCGCGCTGGCGGCGTTCGCGAACTCCTGAGGTCGGTCCGCGTCCGACGCCGAGCGGGAAGCCGCTTCGGGCGCCGCTCGCTCCCGCGTACTCCGCGCGGCGCGGTGAGTACCGGGTGACCTACTTCATGGACGATGCCGCACGGGTCGTCAGGGTGACGGCGATCGCCCATCGGGCCGACGCGTACCGGACCTAATTCGGCCATCCAGTTGCAGGTCAGCGCTGCGAGATCACCACGCAGCAGCGGTCCGGGGCCGGGTCGAGGCGAGCCTCGAGTCGGTCCCCCAGCCCCTCGGTGAGGGCGCCGATGAGTGAGAGGTTCATGCCGCAGACGAGCTCGGTGTGGTCACGGGCGAGGGCGTGGAACGGGCAGTTCGCCATCGTGATCGTGCCGTCGCGCAGGTGCGGTTCGTACCCGCGCGAGGCGAGCGCGCGGCAGGCGCGGTCCAGCGCGGTCGGCGGTGCCGGGTCGTCGTCGGCCGTGGTGGAGGCGGCGACGCTCGGGTCCGTCGCGCTCGCGGCGAGGAGCGCGCCGGCGTCGGACGCGGCCCGCCCGAGCGCCGCGAGCACCGGGGTCCCGTCGCGCACCGAGTCGTCGATCGCCCGGGCCAGCAGCTCCCCGGCGAGGTCGTAGCGCCGCTCGGGCAGCGCGACGGAGACCTCCCGGGCGGAGCGCCGGTACAGCTTCGTCGGGCGACCGGCACCCGGTCCCTGCCGATCACCCAGCCGACGCGACTCGGCGTCGAGCAGCCCGTCGCGGACCAGGCGGTCCAGGTGGAACTTGGCAATGTGCCGCTCGACGCCGATGCCGGCGGCGGCCTGGTCGCGGCTCACCGCGCCCTCCTGCGCGAGGACGTACAGGTACAGCTCGCGGCGGACCGGCTCCGCGAGCGAAGCGACCCCCGTGACCTGCGACGCGAAATCCTCCACGATCCTTCCTCCCCTCGGAGGCCGACCCGGCCCCATTGACGTCTGCGTGCTCTGCCTCTAACGTACATCCATATATCCGTTAGAAGCGAGGGTGACTGATGCTGATCCAGATACCGAAGCCGGTCCAGGTCGACCGGGCCCCGGTCATCGACCTGGCCGCGGCCGAGAATGCGGCCGGCGCCTTCCTCACCGCGCTCGGCGTCTCGCTCGACTCCGAGAGCCGGCGCGCGACCCCGGGCCGGATGGCGCGGGCCTACGCGGAGATGCTCACCCCGACCACGTTCACCCCGACGACGTTCGCGAACGACGAGGGCTACGAGGAACTGGTTCTCGCCCGCTCGCTGCCGGTTCGCTCGGTGTGTGAGCACCACGTGCTGCCGTTCGTCGGCGTGGCGCACGTCGGATACCTCCCGGGCGGGCGCATCCTCGGGCTGTCCAAGTTGGCCCGTGTCGTCGAGATGTACTCCCGGCGCCCGCAGGTTCAGGAGCGTCTCACGCAGCAGATCGCGGACTGGGTCGCCACAACGCTGTCGCCCCGCGGGGTGGGCGTCGTGATCGAGGCCGAGCACATGTGCATGACGGTGCGTGGTGTCGGGGTGACCGGAGCGAGCACGACGACGTCGGCGCTGCACGGCCTCCTGCGCGACGATCCTCGCGCCCGCGCCGAGTTCTTCGCCCAGGTCGACCGTCCGAATCACTCGAACCCCGATCACTCGAACCTCACTCAGGAGTAGCCCATGGCCGACATCGAGACGTTCGTCATCGTCGGAGCGAGCCTCGCCGGCGCGAAAGCCGCGGAAGGGTTGCGCGAGGAGGGGTTCACCGGGCGCATCGTGCTCATCGGCGAGGAGCCGTACCGCCCCTACGAGCGTCCGCCGCTGTCCAAGGGCTTCCTGCTGGGCACCTCGCCGCGCGAGGAGGTGTTCGTGCACCCGGAGGGCTGGTACGCGGAGCACGACGTCGACCTGCGGCTGAGCACGCGGGTGGTCTCGCTCGACCGTGCGGCCCGGGAGGTCGTGCTCGACGGCGGCGAGCGGATCGGGTACGACCGCCTGCTGCTCACCACCGGATCGGAGCCGCGTCACCTGAACGTGCCCGGCTCCGCGGCCGACGGCGTGCTGTACCTGCGCCGTCTGGAGGACAGCGAGCGGCTCCGCGAGGCGTACACGAAGGCGACCCGCGTCGCGATCATCGGGGCCGGCTGGATCGGGCTGGAGACCGCCGCCGCCGCGCGGGCGGCCGGCCTGGACGTGACCGTGCTCGAGGCGGCCGAGCTGCCGCTGCTGCGGGTGCTGGGTCCGGAGGTCGCGCAGGTGTTCGCCGACCTGCACGTGGAGCACGGCGTGGCCCTGCGCCTCGGGGTGCAGGTGGCACGCCTGACGACGTCCGCCATTCCCGGCAAGACCAGCGCGGTGACCGGCGTCGAGCTGCGCGACGGGACGGTGATCCGAGCCGACCTGGTGCTGATCGGGGTCGGCATCACCCCCGTGGTGTCCCTGGCGGCCGACGCCGGCCTCGACGTCACCAACGGCGTGCGGGTCGATGAGCACCTACGTACCGGCGACCCGGCGGTGTTCGCCGCCGGCGACGTCGCCAACGCGTACCACCCGACGTTGCGCCGCGAGGTGCGGGTGGAGCACTGGGAGAACGCGCGTCGTCAGGGGGCGCTCGTCGCCAAGACGATGCTCGGTCAGGACGTCGTGTTCGACCGGCTGCCGTATTTCTTTAGCGACCAGTACGACCTGGGCATGGAGTACGTCGGGTACGTCGCGCCCGGGGAGTACGACCAGGTGGTGCTGCGCGGGGACGTCGCGAAGCGCGAGTTCCTGGCGTTCTGGCTTAGTGATGGGCGGGTGCTCGCCGGGATGAACGTGAACGTGTGGGACGTGGTCGGGGAGGTCGAGGAGCTGATCGGGCGGGGCCGGCAGGTGGACGTCGCGCGGCTCGCGGACGTGGCGGTCCCGCTCGCGGAGGTGTAGTTCGGGGCCGGGTGCCCGGGGCCGGGTGCGGGGCCGCGGCCGGGTGCGGGTGCGGGGCCGGGGCCGATGCCAGGTGCGGTGCCCGGCGCCGGCTCCGGGTGCCCGGCGCCGGTGGCGGTGCAGGGGGGGCGCTCCGGCTCGGACCACCCGCTCCGCAGCTCGGCTCCCTCCGCCGGGGACGCTCGGCCTCGGACCGTCCGCTCTGCCGCCCGGCGCCCGCCAGAATCCGGAAGAATTGGCGTGCGCCGCGCACCAAACCTTCCCAAAACCGGGCTCCGTGGACCGTCGGGCTCTGGCTCGGACCCCTCCGCGGCTCGGCTCCCGACGCCGGGGACGCTCGGCCTCGGACCACCGGCACCGCGGCCCGGTTCCCCGCCGGGATTCGGAAGATTTGGCGTGCGCCGCGCACCAAACCTTCCCATTCCCTCCGAAAACCGGCTCCGCCGACCGTCGGGGCTCGGGCGGGGTTGTGTACAGGCGTCCGGTGCGCGGTGCGCGGTGCGCCGGGTGCGGTGCGCCGGGTGCGGGGTGCGGGGTGCGGGGTGCGGTGCGCGGTGCGCCGGGCGCCGGGTTCGGGGTGCGGGGTTCGCGGTGCCGGGTGCTGCCGCTGCCGCTGCCCAATGCGCGGGCCGCTCGGGCTCCGACCACCCGCTCCGCGGCCCGGCTCCCTCCGCCGGGATTGGGAAGATTTGGCGTGCGCCGCGCACCAAACCTTCCCAAAACCGGGCCCCGTGGACCGTCGGGCTCCGGCTCGGACCACCTCTCCGCGGCTCGGCTCCCGCCGCCGGGGACGCTCGGGCTCGGACCGTCCGCGCTGCGGCCCGGCCCCGGCCGGGAATCGGAAGACTTGGCGTGCGCCGCGCGCCAAATCTTCCCATTCCCTCCGAAAACCGGGCTCCGTCGAGCTTCGGGGCTCGGCGGGGTTGTGCACAGGCGTCCGGTTTTCGGTTCGCGGGGGTGTCGCGCCTGTACGTTCGCGACCTGGGCGACATCCTAAGGGGGCGGCATGTTGGGTGTGAGGCGTCGTGTGATCAGCGCGCTCGTGGTGGCCGGGGCACTGACGGTCGGTGGATGCGCGGGAGGTGGACCTGAGCCCGGTCCGTCACCGAGACCCACGGCCGAACCGACTGTCCACGCCGCACCGGTGCCCACCCCGAGCCCGACGGCGAACGTCGTTGCCAAGCCCGAGCGCCCGATGGCGATGGCCCGCACGGACGAGGTCGGTGCCGCGGCTGCGGCGCGATATTTCTTGAGTCTCTATCCGTACGTGATGCAATCCGGCGACGTCGCGGAGTGGGATGCGATGACCTTCGCGAGCTGCGATTTCTGCACGGAGATCAGTAATGTCGCAAAACAGTATGCAAAGAACAAGGATACTTTTGTCGGTGGCGAGATCAAGGTTACGGATCTTCGCGTCCTTCCGATCGACGAAGAGATTCGCGGCTATCCGATCGACGTTTCGATTCTGCAAGATCGTTCCGTGCGAACCAACTCTAAAGGCGTGGTCGTGGAAAACGGCCTAGGTGAAGATCGATCCATTCGCATGGACACCCTCTACTTCTCCGGGGATTGGGTAATCCTCGCCGTTGCAGAGGGAGCCTGATCATGGCCACGCTGAAGGTAGGTAGTAGTTCGATCGCAATCGCGATCATGATCGCGATCCTCCTTGCTGTCGGGGCGCAGCCTTCGGTTGCGTTTGCAAAAGCTAATAAGCCGAAGTCGGTACCGGCGACGCATCGGATTTCCGCAGCGATAACACATCACGGCGTACTCGTAGGGGACACGAGAACCAGGGAGGGGAACTCAGCGGAGTTACGGAGGACGAAGAGGTTTTATGTGCAGGTAGCTTCGACATCAAAGGTATCGGCACCGCAGGCCCGAGTCACTGAGTCCCGGCGGGTTCCCCGTTCACTGTGTGGCGTTTTGTCGCGAACGGCGTTCAATGGAGCGATGACCCTCTATTGCCTCGACTTTATTGGCGGCTCTGTAGTGCCCTGCCCGGATGGTCGACAGCCGGCCGATCCTCTGATCCGCCGGACTGCGGGCTCCTCCAACTCCACAGCGGGGGCGCGCTGGAAGCTTGTGGACGGTGGCGGATGTGCCACCCCGGGCGTCGCGGCGGCGCCGGGTGCTCCTCCCGTCGTCGTCAAGGTGGACCTCGGTCCGGCGGTTGCTTCCGCGTTTCAGGAGTTGCCGCTTGCGCCGTCGTTGCTGACGGTGCAGCCGCCGTCGGGCTGGACGTTGGTGAACATCGACAACTTTGCGTTCAGCGACGGCGCTGGGCAGACTCTGTCGGCGAACGTGCTGGGCACCGCGGTGCTGATCCGGGCGACTCCGGTCAGCTACGCCTGGGACTTCGGGGACGGGTCTGCACCGTTGGTCACGAGCTATCCCGGCGCCGCCTACCCGCACGCCACGATCGCGCACAAGTACCTGGCGGAGGGCACCCACCTGATTGTGTTGACGACCACCTGGCGGGCGGACTACCGGGTCGCCGGATCGGCTACCTGGAAGCCGGTCTCGGGCACGGCGACCACGTCGAGTTCGAGCGCACCCCTGACCGTCTACGAGGCAAGGTCCCGTCTGGTGGACGGACCCGTCGCCTACTGAGCACACTGGAACGGAGTTGACCAGGCGATTCCCGAGTCAATCCCGCCGCCGAGCTCGCCAACAGCTCGTCGTCGCCCGGGTTTCGGGAGCGACTGAGCGCGAACTAGGAGTTGTTGTCGTATTTCGGCTCGCGCGACGACAACGACTCCCAGTTCGATTCGGCTCCGCCGGTTCCTCGTCGGTTCTCCGCCGGTTCCTGGCCGGTGGGCGTTCCTTCGCGCGAGCACCGATGAATAGACGTCCATGTGCATGGCCGAGCTCGGGTCGGTCCGTTGGTGAGGCGGTTTTCGGAAGAAATGGTTCGGGGCGCGCACCAAATCTTCCGAAAACCGGGGGTTCATCGGCGGCGGGCGGTGAGGACCGTGTCGTGGGCCGTCCTCTGCTCGCCCTTGTCGTTCGTGACCTGTCGGGGGCGGGCTTCGCTGACCAGGACCTCCCAAACATGCGGGTCCAGCGTGTCGGCGACCTGGTCAGCGGTGTACATCAGGTCGGGTACCGACCCCCGTCCGACGTCGGCCTGAATGTCGCTCGGGTGGTGGCCTACGACGAGCAGGGTCCCGCCCGGGGACACCGACGCCGCGAGCCGGGCATGCACTGTCCGCAGCTGCATGGACGGCAGGTGCATGAACTGCGCAGTCACGAGGTCGTAGGTCGTCCCACGCTGGTCGGCGGCGGTATCGCCGTGGTCGTGCTCGGGTGCCCGATCCGCGGTCACCTCGACGTCCGCGGTCAGGTCGGCACCCGCGGTCAGGTCGACATCCGCAGTCACGTCGACACCCGCGGTCACCTCGACATCCGCGGTCAGGTCGACGCGGAGCCACGTGATGCGGTCGGCCACCTCCGGGCCAGCCTCGGCCTCGTTGGCCCTTGCGCGTCGCAGGGCGGTCGGGGAGATGTCGATCGCCGTGACCTGCCAGCCGCGCTGGGCGAGCCAGACGGCGTCGGCGCCCTCGCCGCAGCCGACGTCGAGGGCCGTCCCGGGCGGGAGGTCCGCGGTCTCGGTCACCAGCTGCGGGTTCGGGCGGCCGCTCCAGGCGGCGGTCCGTGAGCGGTACATCTCCTCCCAGAACGCCTCGCCAAGAACTGCGTCCCCACCTGCGTGACCGTGGAGCGCATCCGTGCGGACCGTTGCCGCTTCGTCCTCGTTCATCTCGACCTGGCTCTCCCGGATGTCTTCGCCCTGGCCTGCATTTGCGCGAATGCCACCGTGAGCGGCCTGCTGATCGGGTTCGGCCGGCAATCGTGTTGCCCCGACGCCCGTCTCGGGGACGTCTGTCGGTTCCTCACGCTCCACCGTCACGCGGACGGTCGACCACCGCGCTTCCTCATGGTTCCAGTAGCGGTCCGGGAAAGTCCCTTCGGGCTCTCCCGTGCCGGCGACGTGGTCCCGCGGTTCGCGCCGGGTCTCAGCGCCTTCGCGCGTCATCGGGTCACCGTCATTGGTTTGCGGTGCCCGCGCGCATCGGTGGCACCCGGCGTCGCCCCCAGCTCCCCAGCCTGCGCAGCGGCGCGCTCCGCGACAGCCCGTGCGACGTCCTCGGCGACCAGGTCGCCGTTGATCGCCATGGCCGACGCCGATCCGGCGGCGGCCGACGCGACGAGCACCGCCGTCACGTCGGCCACGTTCCCTGCCGCCCACACCCCCGGCACCGCGGTGCGGCCCGCGGGCCCGACCGGAACCTGGCTCCCCAGGCCCATCGGGTGCTCGACGAAGTCCAGCCCGAGCGACGTGAGGACGCCGTCGTCGGCCGAAGCCTGCGGCCCGACCACGACGACCTGCGCCGGCAGTGTCCGACCCGAAGCCAGCCGGACTCCCGTGATCCGGTCGTCGGTCACCTCGAGCGCGGACACCTCGCCGTCCACGACCTTGACGCCCCGCGCGGCGAGCTGCTCCCACTGCTCGTCCGTCGGCTGCGGGCCGGTGTGCAGGAACAGCGTCACGTCGCCCGTCCACTGCCCGAAGAGCAGCGCCTGGTGCACCGAGCGCGCCGCGGTCGCGAGCACCGCGACCGCCTGGTCGCGCACCTCCCAGCCGTGGCAGTACGGGCAGTGGAGGACGTCGCGCCCCCACCGCTCCCGCAACCCGGCGACGGCGGGGAGCTCGTCCACTACCCCGGTCGTGACCAGCAGCCGGCGGGCGAGGACGGTGTTGCCGTCGTCCAGCCGGACGGCGAAACCGCCGTCGGGCAGGGACCGGGCGGACACGGCCCGGCCCGGACGCAACTGCGCGCCGTAGCCCTGCACCTCCGACCGCCCGAGCCGCAGCAGCTCGCCGGGCGGCGTGCCGTCCCGGGTGACGAAGCCCTGGCTGTGCGCGGCCGGCGCGTTCCGCGGCTCGCCGGCGTCGATGACGAGCACCGATCTGCGCGCGCGGGCCAGCACCAGGGCGCCGCTCAGCCCCGCGATCCCCGCGCCCACCACGACGACGTCGTACTGCTCGCCCAGCGGGTCCGTCCTGCGCCTATCGGTCACGATGACCACCTCCGTGAGCACCTTGCGCGTCGGGAGCAACCGTTGACAATCTTCCTTGCCGATACGGCAAACTATTCGGGTGACGGAACAGACGAACGAGGTGCTGAACGCGGTAGGGCCGCGCCTGCGGGCACTCCGCCAGCAGCGGCAGCTCACCCTCACCGAGCTGTCGACGACCACCGGAATCTCGATCAGCACCCTGTCCCGGCTCGAGTCCGGGAACCGGCGGCCGAGCCTCGAGCTCCTGCTGCCGCTCGCGCAGGTGTACCGGGTGCCCCTCGACGATCTGGTCGGCGCGCCCCCGACCGGTGACCCCCGCGTGCACCTCAAGCCGAAGACGATGCACCGCATGACCGTCGTCCCGCTGAGCCAGCAGGCGGGGTCGCTCCAGGCGTTCAAGATGGTGATGCCCGTGGGCTCCCCGACGCAGCTGCCGGAGCAGAAGGCGCACGAGGGCTACGAGTGGCTCTACGTGATTTCCGGTCGGCTGCGGCTGCTCCTTGGCGAGCGCGACCTCACGCTGGGCCGCGGCGAGGCGGCCGAGTTCGACACCCGCGTGCCGCACTGGTTCGGCAACGCCGGCACCGAGCCGGTGGAGTTCCTGACCCTGTTCGGCCGGCAGGGTGAGCGCGTCCACCTGCGGGCCGGGCCCTCGGTCGGCGGCCCGCCGACGTGAGCGACGGCGACGTGAGCGACGGCGACGTGACCGACGGCGACGTGAGCGACGGCGAAGTGACCCACCCACAGGCCGCCGAACCGATCGAAATCTCCCAACCCACGCGCAGGTAGTTCACCTACGCGCCCGAGCCGGGCACGATAGGTCAGTGACAGGACGCGATGAACTGACGGCGTGGCTCGCCGGGCGAGACGGGCCGGAGCTGGAACGGACCCTCACCCTGCGGCCGGATGCGCTGTACGGCTCGCCGGTGCGGGATCTGGAGGACCTCGCGAACCGCCTCGTCGGGCGCGAGTCGGTGGCCCGCGCACTCCAGGAGCTGGCGTCCCCGATGCTCCAGGTGCTCGAGGTCCTTGCCGCCTTGGGCGCGGGCGCGACCATCGACCGCGCGACGGAGCTGCTGGACCGCACGGCCCTCGGCCTCGATGCCGAGAGCCACCACTCGTACGTCGAGGCGATGCTGCGGGCCCTCGGCTTCGCGGCGCTCGCGTGGCCCCGCCCGGACGGCCGGTACGTCGTGAACCCGGGCCTGCACGACGCGATCCCGTACCCGTTGGCGATCGGGCGCCCGGTCGAGGTGCTGCTCACCGACGTGCCCAGCTCCGTGCTGAGGTCGGTCGTCCAGCGCTGGGGTCTCCCGGCGCCGACCCGCAAGGCCGAGCTCGTCGAGGAGGTCCGGACGTTCCTCGCGGACGAGTCCCGGGTGCGCAAGCTGCTGAGCGAGGCGCCGGAGTCGGTCGCCCGGGTTCTCCTCGACCGCTCGAACGAGGCCGCGCGACGGGCGTTCGCGCAGGTCGGCGGCGACCCGGTCGACGACGTCGAGGACTACTACGCGGCCCAATTCGACCGCGCCGCCTACGCCGCCCGGCAGACGGCGGTCGCCTGGGCGCGCGAGAACGGGCTGGGATTCAACCCGAACACGTTCGGGATGGACGTCGAGCTGCCCGCGGAGACCGTCCTCGCCCTGAAGGCCGCCGAGATCCGGGCCCCGTTCACCCCCGTTTCACCGACCATCGCGACCGCTCCGGTCACCGACGGGCAGGTGCACTCGAGCGCCGCGGGAGCGATCACCGAGTTCCTCGCGGTCGCGATGGCGACCCTCGAGACGGTGACCCGCACGCCCATGGCTGCGCTCAAGGCGGGCGGGATCGGCGCGCGCGAGCTGGCGAAGGTGGCCAAGCGGCTGGGTGCCGACGTCAAGGACGTCCGGGTCACCCTCGAGCTCGCGGTACGGCTCCGGCTGCTCGAGAAGAACCGGGCGGGCAACCTCACGACCTCGGCGAACTTCGCCGAGTGGCGCCGTGGCGCGCCGGCCCAGCGGGCGGCCGACCTGGTCGCGACCTGGTTCGCCATGGCGTTCGCGCCAAGTAACGACCGCGACTACGAGGACAAGTCGCTCCCGGCGCTCGCGCTGAGCGCGTACGGGAGCGGCACGGCCCGCGCGCTGCGTGGTCTCGCTTTGCGGCACGTCGACAGGCTCGACGACGGCGTCGGCGTGACCGGGGTCGAGACCCTCGTCCAGGCCATCGAGTGGCGAATCCCGCTGATCGCGACCGACCCCTATGCGCTCGACCTCACGGCGACCTGGGTCGAGGCCCAGCGGTTCGGGGTCGTTGCGCACGGCAGGCTGAGCGAGGTGGGCGTCGCGCTCCTGGAGGGAGGCCCTGCCGAACTCGTCGACGCGCTGACCGGCATGCTGCCCGCCGTGCAGCGCACGGCGCTGTTCGGCTCGGACCTCACGGTGGTCGTGCCGGGGAGCCCGGATCCCGCCGTCGTCGACCTGCTCGACGCCATGGCCGTGCGCGAGGGCCGGGGCGTGGCGAGCACCTGGCGGGTGACGCCCGAGAGCGTGCGGGGCGCGCTCGACGACGGGTACGACGCGGCGGCGCTCGCCGCTGGGCTGCGCGGGTTCGCCGAGAGCGACCTGCCGCAGGCCCTGGAGTACCTGCTCCAGGACGTCGGCAAGCGGCACGGTCACGTCAAGGTCGGGCCGGCGGGCGCTGTCGTGCAGAGCGAGGACAGTGGGCTGCTGTCCGAGGTCGAGGTGAACAGGGGGCTGCGCGGGCTTGGCCTGCGCCGGATCGCGCCAACCGTGCTGCTGGCCGAGGCGCCGGTCGCGCAGGTCGTCGCGGGGCTCCGCGCGGCGGGCTACCTGCCGCTCGAGCTGGCGGCCGGCGGCGGCCGGGTCGTGCAGCTGAGGTCGGCGACGGTCAACGGTGGCGTGCCGAACGAGGCGCTCGCCGACGTCGACGACGCCGACGACATGTTGCGCGAGTGGGCCGCCGAGCTTGCCGCGCGGGTGCAGGGTCGGCGTGGCCCGCCCGTCCCGGACCCGGAACCCGCGAGCGACGCCGCTGCGCGGCTGGTCAACAGCGTGCTGCCGCCCGGCGCCGTCCCGGTGAGCCCGCTCGAGCGCCGGCTCCGCGGATCCGCGCAGCGGCTCTCGGCCGACGAGGTGCGCTGCCTCGCGTACGCGATCGAGCACGGGGAATCCGTGGTGCTCACCCACTCCGTGGCAGGAGGCGCGGTCATCCCAGAGGTCCTGTCCCGGCTGAAGCTGGGGGACGGTGTACTGATCGGGTGGAGCGACGCGCAACGCCAACGGATCGTTCAGCTGGACCGGATCGACGGAGTCCGCGACCTTCACTAGCCAGCCGGCCGCACCTCGCACAGCCCGATGAACGCGCCCAGCTCGCCGAGGCCCTCGGGCCGGGTCGGCAGGTAGTCGGTCAGGCCCGCCGAGCGCACGATGATCGCGCACCACTTCCCGCGCGAGACGGCCACGTTGACCCGGTTGCGCGAGAGCAGGAACTCCATGCCGCGCGGCACGTCGTCGGCCGACGACGCGGCGGTCGACACGATGACCACCGCCGCCTGCTGACCCTGGAACTTGTCGACCGTGCCGACGCGCACCGCGCGCAGCCCGGCGTCGTCGAGCGCGCGGCGGACCGTCCAGACCTGCGCGTTGTACGCGGCCACCACGATCACGTCGCCCGGTTCGAGCGGGCGGTCCTCGCCCTTGGCAGGGTCCACCCACCGATGCCCGACGACGCCCCGCACCTGGGCCACGACCTCGGCCGCCTCCTCGTGCGAGGACACCGCGTTGCCGGCGTGCTCGACCAGGACGGCCCGGACCCCGGGCTCGACGCCGTCGAGCGAACGGGCGGCCGCGGCGGGCATGGTCGACAGGCGACCCCCGTAGGCGAGCCGCGAGACCGCTGCGCACAGCGCCGGGTGCATGCGCCAGGTGTGTGCGAGGAAGTAGCCGAACTCGTCGGGCAGGGTCTCGTGCCCGTCCGCGAGCCACCCGAGCGCCGAGCCGTCGACGGGTTCGGGGTGCTTGCCCTGGCTGACCTGCGGCAGCTGCTGCGGGTCGCCGAGCAGCAGGAGGTTCCGGGCCGCGCCGGACACCGCGAGGGTGTTGGCGAGGCAGAACTGTCCGGCCTCGTCGATCACGAGCAGGTCCAGCCCGCCGGGCGGGAGCCGGTTCGGGTTCGTGAAGTCCCAGGCTGTGCCGCCGACCACGAAGCCGCCGGGCTGCGCCTGGTAGAACGAGGCGAAGTCCGTGTTCTTCGCCAGCCATTGCCACGGCGGCGCCGGGCGTTCCGCGGCCGCGGCAGCAGTCGGCGGCTTCTTGCCGATCCCCTCGGCCCGCACGCCGGCCTCGCCCACCGCGGTCAGCATGTTCTCCACCACCGCGTGGGACTGCGCGACAACCCCGATGCGCCACCCGTGCCTGACGAGCTGGGCGATCACGTGGGATCCGGAGTACGTCTTGCCCGTGCCGGGCGGGCCCTGCACGGCGAGATAGGAGCCGTCCAGGTCGAGCAGCCCCGCGGTGATCGCGTCGATGTAGCCGCGCGGGCCGGCGCCGACGGTCGGCAGGGGCCGACCGCTGAGGGTGCGCGGCGGCACGCGCCGCAGCAGGTCGAGAGCCGGCGCGTCGGGGAGCGCGAGCGTGTCCGGCGAGGCGGCGAGCTTGCCGACGACGTCGGTCGCCAGAACTCGGAGCGCGGCCTCGATCGAGGCCGTCGGGGGCCCCGCAGTCGGGCCGAGCGCCATCGGCAATGCGTCGTAGCTCGTCGCCTTGGACGGCAGCATCTCCTCGACGATGAGGACGTCCTGCTCCGCCGAGCCGTCCTCGCCGGCCGTCACGCTCAGGATCCTCGCGCCGTCCAGCCAGCCGCGGATCCCGGTCTCGGAGGTCTTCGCGCAGGTCGGGATCGGTGCGCAGTACAGCGCGCAGACCTTGGCACCGGCGCGCAGGTCGCTGCCCGGCTCGAGTCGGCCGGCCAGGCGCAGGAGCCGGCGGGAGCTGCGCTTGCCGGTGGGCACGGCCCAGTCCTCGAGCACCTCGACGTCGTCCGCGAGCACCGTGCCGCGAGCCTCGGTCCACTCCGCCGGGTCGCTGATCAGCCGGTCGAAGTGGCCCCACCAGAACGGTTTCGCCTCGCGCCAGTGGTACCCGAGCGACGCCGCGAGCATCGCGACGGCCTGCTGGTCGGCGGACCGCGCGGGTGCCGGGATGTTTCCCGTGAAACCGAGCAGCGTCTCGGCAAGCACGTCCTGCTCGGGTGCGGCGGCGTCGTCGACGGGCCGGGGTGTTCCCGCGGGAACGTCGAGGCTCGCGGTGGCGGGTTGTTCGGCCGCGCGGGCGAGCAACCAGTCGCGCAGGTGCAGGGTGGAGACGCAGTCGTACTTGTTGTAGTCCGCGATGCGCCGCAGCCGAGCGGCGAACCCGTCCGGGCCGTCGAGGTCCCCGGTGTCGCGCACCGCGCACGCGTCGGCGTACTCGACGATCGACGCGGCGGCGTTGGTCACCTCGCCCGCACGCGACGTCGGCATGTACAGCGACTCGAGCTTCTTGATCGAGTACGAGTCCTGCCCGACGCGCAGGCTCGCGCGGACCGTCGCGTACAGGTCGACCAGCACACCGTCGCGCAGCAGGTCGTCGATCACGTCCTCGCCGATGCCGTGCCGCCCGGCGAGCCTGAGCAGCGCCGTGCGCTCGTAGGCGGCGTAGTGGTAGACGTGCAGGTCCGGGTACCTTTCCCGGCGCGCGGTCACGTAGTCGAGGAAGTCGAGCAGCGCCTGCTTCTCCTCGGCGCGGTCGTGCGCCCAGAACGCGCGGAAGACCGGCTCGGCGGTCGGGTCGGCAGGATCGGCCGGATTCTCCACGACGCCGAACAGGTATTCCAGGCCCCAGTCCGTCGACCCGTTCTCGGCCCAGAGCGGGTCGCCCTCGAAGTCGAAGAAGATGTCGCCGGGATCCGCAGCCGGCAGGTTCCGGACCACGTCGGGCGCGAACAGGTCGTGATGCACCTTGCCGGACGCGTCGGCGGCCTGTGCCACCTGTAGCACCGCCTGGGCCCGGAGCTTTTCCAGGCTTCCGTTGCCGATGCCGGGGATCGATTCGGCGCTGGTGGCGAACTTCTCGACGGTCGTGATCCCGGCGTCGCGCAGCCGGGCGCGCTGGGTGGCGCGCATCCCGGCGACGAGCAGGACGTCATCGGTGCGGGTGATCTCGGGGGCGCAGACCTCGCAGCGCCCGCACGCCCGCAGCGTCGGGTAGCGGGCGTCTCCCCAGGTGACGGCGGTGTCGAAGCTCTGATGGGCGTCGAGCAGCGTCTGCAGCCGCGCGCGGCGGTCCCGGTAGACGGGCAGCAGGTCGGCGAGGCGGTGGCTGGTGGTGGTCCGGTCGCCGAGGACCAGGTGCACCTCGTCGGCCGGGCGGATGCCGGCGGAGAGCAGCTGGTCGGCGTAGGCCGCGAGCTGGAGCAGCGCGGTGACCTTCGCGTGCCGGGCCAGCTTGGTGTCGTAGACGGCGTAGACCGGACCGCTGGTCGCGTCCTCGAGACCGCGCTCGCGGACCAGGAAGTCGGCCCAGCCGCCGAACCGGCCGTCGAAGAAGCCGGCCTGGTAGACGACGTCGGCCCCCGCGCGCAGCGCGGCGAGCGTCTCGGCATGCTTTGCCGCCAGGGTGGCGCGGTTCGCGACGAGGTGGCGCGCGGGCCGCGCGATCTCGACAACCCCGCTGCCCGCCGCGGGGTCCCAGGGCCCGAAGGTGTCGCGGAATTCCTGGAGCGTGCGCCGCTCGTGCGCGTCCCCGAGGGTCGCCGCGCGGGCCAGCATCGCGTCCGCGGTCAGGTCGAGAGGCGCAATGCGCCCGAGCTTCGCATCGAGGCCCCGCAGCACGGCGAACTCGCAGGCCGCGGCGTTGGCGAGGTCACTTGCGCTGTAGACGACGTCGCCGTCGTCGGAAAGGAACATGAGGCGAGGGTAGTGAGGAGGTCCGACAGAGGTCGCCGAACCGGTCGAGCCTTGCAGCGGGGTCCGCCCAAGGATCGGGTCGTTCAATTTCCGCAGACTGCGCACATGCGTGCGCAATGCGCACATCCGATGTGCGCAGCGAGCATCGATGTGCGCAGTCTGCGTCAGATAGGACGCCGACCAATGGTCGCCGACGCAGCATCAGTGTCAGGGCGGCGCACGGGCGTCGGGCACCATGGTGGGCGTGATCGGACGCGATGAACTCAGAACCTGGTTGGCGGGGCGCAGCCCGGAGGACCTCGAACAGACCCTGGCGCTGCGGCCGGACGTGCTGTGGGGCGCTCCCGTGAGCGACCTCGATGATCTCGCGGATCGGCTGGTGCACACTGCGTCGGTGGCCACCTCGGTCGCCGACCTGCCGGTTCCCGGTCGCCAGGCACTCGAGGTCCTGATGGCTGCGGGCGCGGGCGCGTCCCTCGAGCGAGCGACCGATCTGCTTGACGCCAGCGCGTCCGGGCACGATGGCGCAGAGCACCGAGCGCGTGTCGAGGTGGTGCTGCGCGCGCTGGAGTGCGTGGCGCTCATCTGGCCCGGCGCGGACGGTCGGCTCGTCGTGAACCCAGGTCTGCGTCAGGTGATCCCGGCCCCGCTGGGACTCGGGCCGCCCGCTGAGATCCTGCTGGAGAACGTCTCGATCGTCGGTCTGAAGAAGATCGTCAAGCGCCGGAAGCTCCCAGTCCGGCAGGTCAAGGCCGGTCTCGTCGAGGAGATCCGGACCTTTCTCGCGGACCCCGCCCGGATCCGGAAGGTGTTGAGCGAGGCGCCCGAACCCGTCATCCGGGCGTTGCTCGATGACGTGCGGGAGGCCGTCAGGCGCGCGCAGTCCGATGACGAGGTCGACGACGTGGACGTCGACCCGCTCCGCTGGCGCAATCCGAAGGAGTACGCAATCCTTCTCGATGCCGCCGCCTGGGCGAGTGAGAACGGATTGGGGTTCACCACCTACTCGGCGACCGTCGCGCTGTGCTCCGAGGTCGGACTCGCGCTGCTCGACGCCGACTTCAAGGCCCCCTTCGCACCTGTACCCCCGACGATCGCCATCGCAGCGGTGACCGAGCAGCAGGCGCGCGCGACGGCGTCGGGCGCGATCACCGAATTCCTCTCGACGGCGATGGCGACCTTGGAGACGGCCGCGCGGGCCCCGTTGGTGCAGCTGGTGTCGGGTGGGATCGGCGCCCGCGAGCTGACCCGGGTGGCCAAGGCGCTGGGAACGAGTAGCGGCGCGGTTCGGATGGCACTCGAGCTCGGGATCGCGCTCGAACTGTTGGAGGTGGGAGACAACCGAACCTTGACGACCACATCGGACTTCGGTGAGTGGCGGCGGCTGGATCCGGCCCGACGGGCAGCCGACCTGATCGCGACCTGGTTCGCGAGTGACTTCGTGCCGACGATTGAGCGCGACCTTCAGGGCCGCACGCTGCCGGCGCTGATCGACTCTGGTGAGCAGGAGAACATCCCAGAGTTGCGGGTTCTCACCTTCGCCTACGCCAATGAGCTCGAGGACGGCAGGGGCGTGACCTCGCTGGACTCCTTGGTGGCGCACGTCGCCTGGCGGGTACCGCAGGCGATGGCAGGTGGCGCGGAGCACTACTTCCGCGCGAACTGGGACGAGTCCGAACGTCTCGGAGTCCTGGCCCACGGCAGGCTGACCGATCTCGGGAACGCGCTTCTCGACGCGAACGACGACGGGCTCGCCGAGGCGTTGACCGCCATGCTGCCCGGCGTGCAGACGAAGGCGATGTTCGGCTCGGACCTGACCGTGGTGGTCGCGGGAAGCCCCGCCCCGGCGATCGTGGATCTGCTCGATGCGGTGGCCGCGCGCGAGGGGCGCGGAGTGGCGAGCACCTGGCGGATCACGCCGGAGAGCGTGCGAACGGCGCTCGACGACGGCTACGCACTCGACGAGCTCTCGGACCGGTTGCGCGGACTGGCCGACGGCGACCTTCCGCAGGCCCTTGAGTACCTGCTTCGGGACGTCGGACGCAGGTACGGCCACCTTCAGGTGCGACCGGCGCACTGCCTCGTGCTGAGCGACGACGAGGCCTTGCTGGCCGAGGTCGAGGTGAACCGGGCGCTGCGCAAGTTCGGTCTGCGCCGGGTGGCGCCGACCGTGCTGATCGCGGACGCGGCCCCGCAGGAGGTTGCTGCCGGGCTTCGAGCGGCGGGCTATCTGCCGCTCGAGGAGAGCGCCTCGGGCGACCCCGTGGTGCAGTTGCGGCCGGCTTCGGGTGGTGCGGGTGCCGGTGAATCGAGTGGCGGCCCGAACGATGTGGGTGACGCGCTTCCAGCGGGCAGCGTCGTGGAATCTGCGCCCTGGTACGACGACGACGACGAGTGCGCGTGCGGACATGATCACGGGCATGGAGCGGAAATCAGCGGCGAACCGGCGCTGATGCTCGCGTGGTTGACGGGTCAGCTCGATGGAGGCGGCACCCCGGGCGCGTTCGGTGAGCCGCAAGAGTCCTCGGTCGAGGCCGCGGCGCGGCTGACCGCCGGCGGGTAGGCCGCCGGCAAGTGCCGGTTAGTCCTGCGATCGGGCCGGTCAATTTCCGCAGACTGCGCACACGGGTGCGGCCTGCGCACATCCGATGTACGCAGTTGGTCGCGATGTGCGCAGTCTGCGCTGGGGAGGATCGGCGGTTCGCCGCGATGTCAGCGGTTGGCGCCCGCGTGGGCGGCACATGGCCCGGTTGACCGTCGAAGTGGACCATCGACGCGCCCAGGTTCCCTGATCTCAGTAGTCTCCGACACGTGCCCCGATCCGACTCGTCCCCGGTCCAACGACGGCTGCTCGGCTCGGCCGTCGCGCTGCTGCTCGCGGGCGGGTTCCTGGTCGCGTGCGAGGACCAGGTGCCGACCACCGCCGCACCGGGGGCCGCAACCTCCACGCCGACCACCGAGTCCGCGCCCCAGCCGACGTCGGCCGCGCCGACCACCGAACAGACCGCGCTCGCCGCCGTCGACCTGCTCGCGGTCAAGGGCCGCGCCCAGGTCAACGACTACGACCGGGACCTGTTCGGCCAGGCCTGGCTCGACGTCGACCGCAACGGCTGCGACACCCGCAACGACATCCTGCGGCGCGACCTGACCGACGTCGTCCTCAAACCTGGCACGCACGGCTGCGCCGTCCTGACCGGCATCCTCGAGGACCCGTACTCCGGCCACGAGATCCACTTCCAGCGCGGCGTCGCGACGTCGAGCAAGGTGCAGATCGACCACGTCGTCGCCCTCGCGGACGCGTGGCAGAAAGGCGCGCGCACCTGGTCCGAGGCGCGTCGCGAGCAGTTCGCGAACGACCCGCTCAACCTGCTCGCCGTCGACGGGCCCCTGAACCAGCAGAAGGGCGCCGGCGATGCCGCGACCTGGCTGCCGCCCACCCGCGCGTACCGGTGCGACTACACCGCGCGCATCGTGGCGGTGAAGGTGAAGTACGCGCTGCGGGTGACCGCGGCCGAGCGGGACGCGCTGCGCCGCGTGCTGGGTGAATGTTCCGATCAGCCGTTGCCGACAAGCGTCGGCCGCGGCTGACTCCCACATCAGGGAGTGAGCCGCGGCCGCCGATAAGAGTTCAGCCTCTCGCGGGCTGACCCGTCGCGGGATCGAGGACGAGCGTGCCGTGTCCCTCGCCGTCGACCTTGGCCGGGTCGGAGAAGGCGAAGAGGTTGTTGAGCGTCCCCGCCTTCTCATCGAACGAGAAGTTGCCGATGCGCCCGGTGCCCCAGTTGTCCTCGACGAATCGCAGGATCGAGGTCTGGTCCGTCACGGTGTGGTCGACGAAGTTGGTCTGGGCGTACGGGGAGACGACCACCAGCGGCAGACGCGGGCCGTAGCCGCAACGGTCCTGGTAGCCGCCCGCGATCCGGGTGGCGGTCGTGCCGCAGGTCGTGCCGGTCAGCGCGTCGTGGGCCGGGTCGTTCGACTGGTTGACGATCGGGCTCATCTGGTGGTCGTACCAGCCGTCGCTGTCGTCGTAGGCGATGACGACGGCGGTGTCCTTCCAGTCCGGGGTCCGCTGGAGGCGGTTGATCGTCTGTACGAGAAAGCGCTGCTCGTCGAGCGGGCTCGAGTACCCCGCGTGACCGTCCTGGTACGCCGGTGCCTTGAGGAAGCTCACCGCGGGCTGGGTCTTCGCGTCCACCGCGGACCAGAAGTCCGTCAGGTCGTACTGGTGGTTCGCCGCACCGGCGTGCCCGATCTCGGCCACCGACGCGGGTCGGGTGTGCTTCAGGTTCGCCGTTCCGGCGGAGTACTGGAAGGGCTCGTGGTGCGGGATGTAGTCATTGCTGGCCACCCCGCCGACGTTGGTGTGCTTCGCGGCGCAGTCGGCGAAGCCGCCCTGGAACCAGCCCCAGCTCACGTTCCTCTTGTTCAGCAGGTCGCCGACGTTGGTGTTCTTCGCGTCGGTCGCGGTGGAAACGTCGCGGGTGTCACACACATCCCCGGTCGGCTGGGGGTCCCCGATGACGGAACCGTTCGCGGTCACCGCCGTCGAGGTCTGGGCGAACCCGTGGGTCTGCCCGGAAATCAGGTTCAGCGCGCCGGGCGTGGACGGACCGAACGTGGTCCCGTAGGAGTTGTCGCTCATGGCGAAGTGCTGGGCGTAGTTCCACATGGCGGTGACGGAGTTCCCGTCGTAGTACCCCATCGCCAGGCCCGGGCCCTTGCCGTAGTCCGCGCATGCGCTGGTGCCCCGGCCCACGGTCTCCACGAACTTGTCCATCAGGCCGGAGTCGAACGCCTTCTGCTCGTCCGTGTACGTGTGGTCCTGGTCGCACGTCTCGGCCTGCCCGCGGGCCAGCCGGAACGGCTGGACGGAGTTGGGGTTGTTCGGCGCGAGCAACGAGGTGCCGAGCCCGTTGACGCTCGGGGTGCCGGCGGCCGCCGTGAAGCGGGGCTCACCGGCCGAGTTGGCAGCGACGGGGTAGGTCGCGAAGTAGTGGTCGAACGAGACGTTCTCCTGGAAGATCACGACCAGGTGCTTGATCGGCGTCGTGGTGTTGCCGGCGTTGTCCGCGGCGCCCGCCGCCGGCACCCCGGAGGTGACCGCCACGGCCGCGATCAGGGTCGATCCGAGAATAGCCAACCTGGCCAATGCCCGTCGTCGTGCGTGCATCTGCGTACCCCCTCTGAACACTCGAATGTGGCGACGACCCACTTTAGGCAGAGCTTCGTTATGCGCTCGGCAAGAACAGGTTAAAGGCTGGCGCGGCAG
>NZ_DATCNW010000249.1:0-8547 GCF_036565025.1 Pengzhenrongella sp. | reverse complement strand
CGCCGAGCCCGCCGAAGCCGGTGCGCGCGCCGGCGGATTCGGTCCGCGGCAGGGCCCACGTCACTCGCCAGTCGCGCGCGGACCGCTCCTCGACCGGCCGGTCCGCGAGCAGCGCAAGATCCAGCGTCCCGGCGCCGCGGGCGATCGTCCATCGCGCGACGACGTCGGCGAGGCGGCGCAGCGAGCTCTCGCCCGCGACGTCGATCTCCACCACGATCTCGGTGAGCGCGGGCAGGGCGAGCAGCAGCGGGTCCCCCACCGCGCTGAGCAGGGCATGCACCTCGTCGCGCGCGGCGGCGTCGCGCAGCGTGAGCACGACCGCGGTGTCGTAGCCGACCGGCGGACGCACGTCGTCGGGCATGGGCAGGCGCAGCGCGGGGAGCGAGCCGTCGCGGCGGGCGACCTCGGCCGCCAACGCCGGGCTGGACGGGGCCAGGGCGCCGAGCGCGAGGGTGGTCTCGGCGAGGGAGAACCGCACCCCGCCGGTGGTCGAGCGGACCGCGACCTCGTCCGCGACGGACCGCACGGCGGCGAAGCCGACCCCGAAGCGGCCGACGGGCGACGTCGCGCCTCGTGCGTCCCGCTTGGCCGACGCCCGCAACGAGGCGAGGGACGTGACGCCGTCGGCGTCCAGCGGCACGCCGGTGTTCGCCGCGACGAGCACGGCCTGGCCGTCCACGGTGCTCAGCCGCAGCAGCAGGTGGCCCGGGACGCCGCCGCGCGTGGCCGCGTCGGCGGCGTTCTGCGCGAGCTCGACGACGACCCGGTCGCGGTAGTAGCCGCGGGCGTGGTCCTCTTCGGTGTTCGCGTCCTCGCGCAGCCGGGACGGCGACGCGATCCACGCCTGCAGGACGGCGGCGCGCAGTGCCGCGGTCCCGAAGGCGTCCTGGGTCACGACTCGGGGTGGGAGCGGGGGTCGTCGTCGTCGGGAACGTCGACGGCGTCCTCGGGGTTCGCGGGCTCGGCGGTGACGTCGTCCGGGTTCGCGGGCTCGAACGTGTCCGACTCGACGGCGACAGCGTCGACGACGTGGTCGGTCGACTCGGGGAAAGAGACCTCGGCGTCAACCTCGGGGGAGGCGACCTCAGCCTCACCCTCAACCTCGGGGGAGGCGACCTCAGCCTCACCCTCAGCCTCGGGGGAGGCGACCTCACCCTCACCCTCAGCCTCGGGGACGGCGACCTCAGCGTCAGCGTCAGCCTCGGCAGCGACCTCGCCCTCAGGCTCGACGACCTCGGGCGCATCCGGCGCAGCGACAACGTCCTCGGCGGGGACCTCGGCGCGCGGCTCCTCCGGGATCGCGGTCGGCTCCTCGACGATCATCGACACCAGCTCGAGGTCCATGTCGTCGAACTTCGGGCCCGACGCGGGCCAGTCGCTCGGATGCGGCTCGAGGTCGGTCTCCGAGTGCGCGCCGCAACCGTGATCGAGGCTGACGACCTTGGCGTCGTCGGGCGACCACTCGTTCGCGCACACGCCGAAGAGCTGCCCGAGCGGGCCACTCAACGGGATCATGAAGGCGCAGGTCAGGCAGGCAGCGCTTGCCGCAACAGCGGTCGGGGACGTGGGCCCCTGCGAGCCCGCGTACCAGCGCTCGGCGGCCCGGTCGCGGCCCTCGCGGGAGAGCAGGCGGGCGCGGGCCAGGGCCAGCTCCTCGATCGCGACCCGGTCCTCGTCCTCGTCGCCGGTCGCGACGTAGCCGGGCACCAGGCGCGGGTCGTCGGCCAGGAACGGCAGCACGTCGCCGGGGCCGATGTCCCCCGGGCGCAGCCGCTCCGACCACGGCAGCCAGCTGGGCGCGAGGATCGCGTCGTCGCCGGGCAGCAGTTCGGCCTCGCACACGGTCGCGACCCGAGCGCGCGGCACGCGGGCGAGCGTCACGGTCCAGTGCCAGCCGCGGTAGCCCGGGGCGGTGCACGCGAATTGATGCGAGACGAGCCGCTCGCCCTCGACGACGGCGCCGAGGTGCTCACCGACGTGCGCCGGGTTCTCGGCCGCCTCGATGGCGACCTGGCGAGCCTGGTCGACGGCGGAGATGAGGATGGCGTCCTTGGTCGCTGCAGCCACGGATCAGACCTCGAGGTTGTCGGCGACGGCGCGGAGCATGGCGGCGTACTTGTCGCCCGCTGCCTTCTCCGGGTAGCGGCCACGACGAAGGTCGTTGCCGAGCTTGTCGAGCACCTTGATGAGGTCCTCGACGATGACGACCATGTCGTCGACGGGCTTGCGCGCCGCCTTCGCCACGGACGGGACCGGGTCGAGCAGCTTCACGGACAGCGCCTGCGGGCCACGCCGGCCGTCGGCCACGCCGAAGTCGACCTTGGTCCCAGGCTTGGGCGCGGTGACGCCCGCGGGCAGCGCCGAGGCGTGCAGGAAGATCTCGTCGCCTGTGTCGCTGGCGATGAAACCGAATCCACGCTCGGTGTCGAACCACTTGACCTTGCCGGTGGGCACTGGAACCTCTTGTGACGTCGTCGGGAGAAGAATGGGACCTTAGCGATCCAGTTTATCGGTCCGCACCCCCTCCCAGTTCCCCGAAGCCCCCGCGCCGCCCCACCCACTTTCCTCGAGTTCGCCGATCCGACGCGAGTTCGCCGGTCTCTTACGGCGAACTCGAGGGCAAACCGGCGAACTCACCGACGTCGCGGGCCGCACCGACCGCCTGCCGGCCGCCGCCGAACGCGGCCGACGCACGACCGCGACGCAGGGACGGCTCACGGGTTGCTGCACCTCCTGCACTCCTTGCGCTCGCGAACTCCCTGCGCCCCAACACTCCTCGCAGTCCCTGCGCTCCTGCGGCACGACGCCGGTCGAGGTGCCAGGGGCATTCGCCGACCCCAGACACGCGCGGCGGCAGTCCTCCCACCGACGCTCGGGCGCGACCTTCCGGACGGCGGTCTCACGAGTCAGGGTGCGTGCATGTCCGAGCCGCAGAGCCGCACACCCCACCTGACCCAGGTCGATGCGCCCGCCGGGGTCGCCCTGCCGACGGTCGTCCTGGCCCGCGAGGTGGTTCCGGCTGCCCTGGTCGCCGCCGTCCGGGTCGGCGAGCTCGAGCGGATCCGCAGCGGCGCGTATCGCCGCGCAACCCCCAAGCGAACCGGTCGCGCGACGTCGTCAGCCCCGGTCGCCGCGTCGAAGCTGTCCTCGTCCGCGGCGGCGACGGAGCTCGCGCTGGCCCGGATCGCCGCCGTCGGCCGGCAGCTTCGAACGCCGTTCTGGTTCAGCCATGAGTCCGCGGCGCTGATCTGGGGTTGCGCCGTCTGGAACCCGCCCACGCGCACGCACCTGATCCAGACCGTGCGCCCCAACCGGCACAGCGACCCCCAGTTGGCGCGACACCTGATGGGTCTCGCGCCTGCAGACCGGACGACGCGACGCGGCGTCCCGGTGACCTCGCTCGACCGCACCGTCGCCGACTGCCTCACAGCCCTGCCCCCGCTCGACGCCCTGGTGATCGCCGACTCGGCGCTCCGGCTCGGCGCCGACCCGAGCGCCATCGCCGACCGAGTCGCGGCGCAGGCCGGACGACGCGGCGTCGCAGCTGCCCGGGTCGTCCTGGGGTTCGCCGACGGTCAGGCGGAGTCGCCGTGGGAGACGTTCGTCAGGTACGTCCTGCTGCGCGCCGGACTCCCGCGGCCCGAGCTGCAGATCCCCGTCCGCACCCGCCTGGGCTGGTTCCGGGCCGACCTGGGCTGGTCCGAGTGGAAGCTGCTCATCGAGTTCGACGGGTTCGTGAAGTACTCGA
The DNA here is from genome assembly GCF_036565025.1 of Pengzhenrongella sp. Lineage (NCBI taxonomy): Bacteria > Bacillati > Actinomycetota > Actinomycetes > Micrococcales > Pengzhenrongella > Pengzhenrongella sp. The sequence goes on along the minus strand of NZ_DATCNW010000249.1, from coordinate 4,799 downwards.
CCCTGTCCGGCGGGGACCCGGCCCGCGCAGTGTTCGAGGAGAAGCGCCGCCAGGATGCGATCGAGGAGGAGGGCTGGGGCGTCCTGCGCGTCACCGCCGCCGACCGTCGCGCCCCCGAATCACTGCTGCAACGCGTCTTCCGTCGCCTCCCGAGCCAGATCGTGACCAACCTCACCCCGATCCGGGATCTACCTCCCGTCGGTGGCTCGAGTTCGTCATGTTGAGGCGAGTTCGTCGTTTTCGACCGGCGAACTCGCCTCAAAAGGGCGAACTCGCGCCCTGCGGGAGCACTCACACCGTTCGACCGGCGAACTCGCGTCGAAACGGCGAACTCGCGCGCGGGCGCGCTCACACCGGCGTGCGCACGCCTCTAGCCTGCGTCCGCACGCCTGCTGCATCTGCACGGGGCCAGTTCGCCCGCAGGACGCGCGCTCGCTGGGCTCCCGGGCCGCCGCGGCGGCGCTCACCCAGATCACCACCGGCTTCGACGGTCGCGCGTGCCCCGAGCCGGCCACATTCGACCGGCGCGCGCACCCCGCTGGACCGCGTCGCAGGCGTGTCACGGCTCCACGGCGCGCACGAGCGCACCGGCAACCCCGGCGGGCCGCGTACTCTAGTCCGGATGGCCACCTTCAGCGAGCACCTGCGCTCGCGCAGCGATGCCGAACTCATTTCCCTGCTCGACCGGCGCCCTGACCTGGCAAGTCCCGCACCTTCGACGCTCGTCTCCCTCGCCGCGCGTGCGACCAGCCGGTTCAGCCTTGAGCGCGCCCTCGCCGCGGTCGACGCGTCCGTGCTCCAGGTCCTCGAAGCCGCCGTCGCCCTGCACGACGTGCGCCCGACGCTCACCCCGGACGACATCGCCGCCGCGATCGGCGCCCCGATGCAGGGCGCCGTCGCGAACGCCGTCGAGCTCGCGCTGCTCTGGGGCGAGGACAACACCGTGCACCCGGCCCCGGGTCTGGGCGAGCTGCTCGGCCCGTACCCCGCCGGCCTCGGCCCGATCGCGACCGCCACCGGCCCCGAGGCCGCGCTCGGCGGCGCCCTGGACGCGGCGCTCGCGGCCACGCCGATCGACCCGACCGCGCTCGCCGCCGCCGTCGCGCAACTGCTCATCGACGCGCCGCCCGGGGCGCGCGAGGTGCTCGACGCGCTGACCTGGGGTCCCCCGGTCGGCCGCATCCCGGCGCCCGCGTCGGTCGGCCCGCGCACCGCGGTGGACTGGCTCGTCGCGCGCGGCCTGCTCCGCTCGACGGACTCGGCGCGGGTCATCCTGCCGCGCCAGCTCGGCCTGGCGCTGCGCGCCGGGCGCACGCATCGCGAGCCCGCCGCCGGCGAACCCCGGCCCGTCGGGACCCGGCTGCCGACCGCCACCGTCGAGGCCGAGTCCGCGCGAGCCGCGCAGGACGCCGTCCGGCTGATCGCCGCCCTGATCCGCGAGTGGGAACGCGTGCCGCCGCCGGTGCTCCGCTCGGGCGGGCTCGGCGTCCGCGAGCTGCGCCGCGTCGCCGCCCAGCTCGAGATCGACGATGCCCTCGCGGCGCTGATCGTGGAGCTCGCCGGGGCCGCGGGCCTCGTCGTCGACGACGGCGAGGACCAGCCCACCTTCTCCCCCACCCTCGACGTCGACGTTTGGCTCGAGGCGGACCTGCCCGAACGCTGGGCCACCCTCGCCACCGCGTGGCTGACCATGACCCGCACCCCCTGGGTCGTGGGCGGTCGCGACGAGCGCGGCGAGCTGCGCGCCGCGCTCGACCCCGAGCTCGCCCGGCCGTGGGCCCCGCGCCTGCGCCGAGCCGTGCTGGACGTGCTCGCCGCTCGCGAACCGGGCACCGTGCTGAGCGCCGAGGATGTCACGTCGGTGCTGCGCTGGCGCACTCCGCGCAGCGTGCCGCCGCTGGCCGCGGTCGCGGCGACGCTCAGCGAGGCCGGATCGCTCGGCGTGCTGGGCGCCGAGGCGCTCGCGACCGCAGGCCACGCCCTGCTCGCCGAGCACAGTCCGACTCCCGCGCGCACCCGCGGGGAGGCGGCTTCGCTGTCGGCTGCGCAGACCCTCGCGAAGTCACTGCCCGTCGCGGTCTCCGACATGGTCCTGCAGGGCGACCTGACCGGCGTCGTGCCCGGGCGCCCCACCCGCGAGCTCGCGGCGCTGCTCGAGCGCGCGGCGAACGTCGAGTCGCGCGGCGCCGCGGTCACGGTCCGTTTCACGACCGAGTCCGTGCGGGCCGCGCTCGACGGCGGGCAGACCGCCGACGAGCTGCTCGCCGAGCTCACCGAACGGGCCACCGGCCCGGTCCCGCAACCGCTGGAGTACCTGGTCCGGGACGCTGCCCGGCGCCACGGACGCCTGCGGGTCGGCTCCGCGCTCGGCTACATCCGCGCCGAGGACCCGACGCTGCTCGCCGGCCTCGTCGAGGACCCGACGCTCGCCGACCTCGGCCTCGTCCGGCTCGCGCCGACCGTGCTCGCGGCGCACGCAAGCCCGACCGCGCTGCTCGCCGCCCTGCGCGAGCGTGGGCTCGCCCCCGCGGGCGAGGGCCCGGACGGCCAGGTCGTGCACGCCCGCCCGGTCGCGCGCCGGGTCCGTGCCGGTGCCCGACGCCGTCGCGGCGCGGGTGGCGTCGTCAGCGCGGCGCCGAGCGCGGCGCCGTCGTTGGGCGTGAACGGCCGACCCGGAACCGCGACCGGCCACGGCGAGGCGAGCCCCGGCAGCGACCAGCTCGCCGCGCTCATCCCGAACCTGCGCCGGGCCGAGGCCGCCGCCCTCTCGGACCGCGCCGCGCACTCGCGCGAGGCCGCCGCGAGCCCGGCGGGAACAGTCGACCCCATCGCCGCGTTGGCCACCCTGCGGGAAGCGGCCGCCGAAGGCCGGGAGGTCTGGCTCGAGATCGTCGGTCCGCAGGGCACACCGCGACGTCGTCGGGTGCGCCCGCTGCGCGTGGACGCCGGACGGGTACGCGCCGTCGACCTCGCACGCGACGCCGAGCTAACCGTGGCCGTGCACCGCATCGCCGGCGTGACCCTCGTCGATCCAGGAGAAGAGAGCACATGAGCGACGGCCCCCTGATCGTCCAGAGCGACAAGACACTGCTGCTGGAAGTGGGTCACGAACGGGCCGACGCGTGCCGACGCGAGATCGCCCCGTTCGCCGAGCTCGAGCGCGCGCCCGAGCACGTGCACACCTACCGGCTGACCCCGCTCGGCCTGTGGAACGCGCGCGCCGCCGGGCACGACGCCGAGCAGGTCGTCAACGTGCTGCTCGAGTACTCGCGCTACCCGGTGCCGCACGCCCTGCTGGTCGACGTCGCCGAGACGATGTCCCGCTACGGGCGCCTGCAGCTCGTGAGCGACCCGGTGCACGGCCTCATCCTGCACGCGCTGGACCGCGCGGTCCTGGAAGAGGTGCTGCGCTCGCGGCGCACGCACGGCCTGGTGGGGGAGCGGCTCGACCCGACGGACGTCGTCGTGCACCCCTCCGAGCGCGGCCACCTCAAGCAGGTGCTGCTTAAGCTCGGCTGGCCCGCGGAGGACCTGGCCGGGTACGTCGACGGCGAGGCGCACGCGATCGAGCTGGACACCTCCGGCTGGGAGCTGCGGCCCTACCAGCAGCACGCCATCGAGAGCTTCTGGCACGGTGGATCGGGCGTCGTGGTGCTGCCCTGCGGGGCGGGCAAGACCCTGGTCGGCGCCGGCGCCATGGCCCGCTCGCAAACCACCACACTCATCCTGGTCACGAACACCGTCTCGGCGCGCCAGTGGCGCGACGAGCTGCTCAAGCGCACCTCGCTCACCGAGGACGAGATCGGGGAGTACTCCGGCTCGCGCAAGGAGGTCCGCCCGGTCACGATCGCGACGTACCAGGTGATGACCACCCGGCGGAAGGGCGTCTACACGCACCTCGAGCTGCTCGACGCCCGCGACTGGGGCCTGGTCATCTACGACGAGGTCCACCTGCTGCCCGCGCCCATCTTCCGGATGACCGCGGACCTCCAGGCCCGACGCCGGCTCGGTCTGACCGCCACGCTGGTGCGCGAGGACGGCCGCGAGGACGAGGTGTTCTCCCTGATCGGGCCCAAGCGGTTCGACGCCCCGTGGCGGGACATCGAGGCGCAGGGCTACATCGCGCCGGCCGAGTGCGTCGAGGTCCGCCTCACCCTGCCCGAGCGCGAGCGGATGACCTACGCGACCGCCGAGCCCGAGGACCGGTACCGCCTGGCGTCCTGCGCGAGCGGCAAGAACCGGATCGTGGAGGAGCTCGTCGCCAAGCACGAGGGCGACCCGACGCTGATCATCGGGCAGTACCTCGACCAGCTCGCCGAGCTCGCCGAGCACCTGAACGCCGAGGTCATCACCGGTGCGACGACCGTGCCCGAGCGGCAGCGGCTGTTCGAGGAGTTCCGGACCGGCAAGATCACCAAGCTCGTGGTGAGCAAGGTCGCCAACTTCTCCATCGACCTGCCCGAGGCCTCGGTCGCGATCCAGGTCTCCGGCTCGTTCGGCTCGCGCCAGGAGGAGGCCCAGCGACTGGGCCGCATCCTGCGCCCGAAGGCCGACGGGCGCACCGCGCACTTCTACACGGTCGTCGCGCGCGACACCGTGGACCAGGAGTTCGCCGCGCACCGCCAGCGCTTCCTCGCCGAGCAGGGCTACGCCTACACGATCATCGACGCCGAGGACCTGGTCCCCGACCCCGACTGACCCCTGTCTCCTGACGCCTAGCTCCTGAGATCGCCCCCCCCCAATACCGCTGACGTCCGAGCGTTGACGTCCTATAGGACGTCAACGCTCGGACGTCAGCG
>NZ_DATCNW010000248.1:0-3095 GCF_036565025.1 Pengzhenrongella sp. | reverse complement strand
CGGAGTGGACGATGACCTGCCGGTCGTGGTCTTCGCGGAGGCGCAGGTGGACGGCACATTCGCTGTCCGCCAGGTACTGGTCGGCGCCGGGTACGGCGAGGGCATCGAGCGCGATCAACCGTTGCTCGCTGACCACGAGTTCCCCCTCCAAGCACGGTTCCCTGACGACTGACCGCCTTCGCCCCACCCGACGGTTCCCGCCCCCGCGAGGGGTCAGCCGGGCGCGAAGTCGCTCTCGTTCCCCAGCGCCTGCACGAGCCGAGGGCGCGAGCCGCCGCCCTTCCCGGTATGAGGATTCTAAATGCGTCTCTAAAGGAGGATCGTGCAGCGCAACCCGTTCAAGCCGACCGCGGGCGCGAGTCCACCACTGCTCGTGGGACGCCAAGCGGCCATTGAAGAGTTCGCCGAGAGCATCGGTCCCGTGGGAGCGCCAGGCTGTTAGCGGCGCGGGGAATCTGCGTGGAGTGGACCCAGCAGGCCCGCTCAGCTCGCCCGGTCGGCGTGGGTGCCACCTGCGGGCCGGGCGTCGACGACCCGGGTCACGCCCAGCCCCTTGGCGGTTCCGGTGCCGATCCCTGCCCCCGATCAGCATCCGTGTCACCGAGCGCGAGCTGGCTTCACGGTTGTGCCGCAGTGGTCAAGACCGCGCCGCGTGAGTACGGCGGGTTCCCCGCTCTGGTTAGCCTCTGACGCCAGACCCGTGGCGGCGATGCATCCGGAGACGGCGATGCGGGAGGTGGGAGATGTACCGGTACAGGTCCGGGCTGAACGCCTGGATCTCGCCGCGTCCGACATCGACCGATCCTAAGTGATGCCGACTTCGAGGAAGGCCCCATCGGACCGCTGTTCTCGGTGACTGTCGTCCGCTCACGGTTCCCAGGTCACGTATTTCCAGTGTCCCAGGGCAATTTTCTCGTCGATCTCGACTTTTACTCCACAGGAACTGACGTGGAGCAAATGATCAGGCGGACTCTGAGATCGGGGGGACTCTGAGATCGGGGGCAGATGGCCCGAGTACCGACAAACCGTCGAGAAGCAGCATGAACGCCGCGTTCAGTGCCGCCCCGAACACCCGCTCGCTCGAAAGCCCCGTCCTCGCTGCCCCCCGCGCGGAACGGCTCGATCACCAGCCGCGGGAAAGAAACGACAGATCACCCGCGTAGCGGCTGACGATTAGCGGCACGCTGCTTAATGTTTGTGTAGCCGGGTTTCTCTCGTCGGGCAGGCGAACTGCTGCGAGGCCGGGACGCAATGCCCCGTGATCCCGTTTCGATCAGCCGGGCTACCACTGAGGAAGGTCGTCCGAATGCTGAGGAACCGACCGACGAGGCCGACCGAGGCAACGGCGGCAGACCGCCTACCCGGCCCGATCGACCCACACTCCCCGGCACATACGAGCCTGCGCCCGCCGATAGCGAGCCGGTGGCGTCGCCCGGCGGTCCCGGTCCACGAGCGGTTGTCGAGCAAACGCGTGACCATTCGTATGGGGTTGACGGCGGCGATGGGACTGCTCGTGGTCGCGTACGCGGTGGCGCTGGTTCTGCGCGACGCGGGGTTGATCCCGGTCGGTGTCGGCTGGTTCGGCCCGGTCGTGGACGACTGGCTGGGGTTGCTGAGTATGTGGGGGCCTGCGGCGGTGTGCTGGCTGGCGGTCTGGCGAGTCGGGTTCCGGCGCTCGGAGGTGTTTCTCGCGTCGGCCGCGGTGACGTCCTTCGCTGCCGGGGACACGTACTACGTCGCGATGGTTGCTCCTGATGGGTCCTTACCGTTCCCCTCGCCCGCGGACGTGGGGTACTTGTTGTTCTACCCGTTGATGCTGGCCGCGCTGGCTCTCGCAGTGCGCCGCCATGTGCGGGGGTTGGCGTTGTCGGTGTGGCTGGACAGCGCGGTGGGGTCCCTCGGTGCGGCCTCGGTGTTGGCGGTCGTGCTTAGCCCGGTGCTGGCTTCCGCCATGACGGGGTCGCTGTCCATGGCCATGGTCGTCGAGGTCGCTTACCCGTTGTTCGATCTGCTGCTCGTGGCTGCTGTTGCCGGGATCGCTGCCCTGGGGGGTGTACGCCTGGGCGGCCGATGGGGCCTGCTCGTGGTGGGCCTGGTGGTCTTCGCTGCTGCGGACGTCGTCTACGCGCTGCAGGTGGGAGCGGAGACGTATGTGCTCGGTACACCGCTGGATGCCGGCTGGGCGATCGGGCTCGCGCTCATGGCGCTGTGGGTCGGCGGCGCCGCCCGACGCGACGGATCGCCCACGCAGCAGACGCGCTCCGCGACCGGCGCGACTGCTCTGGTGGTGCCGGCGGTAGCCACCGCCGCGGGGTTGGCTGTGCTGGTGGTGAGCAGTCGGGCGCACGTGTCGACCCTCGCTGTCACGCTGGCCGGGGTGACCCTGTTAGGGGCGGGAGTTCGCACCCAGTTCGCGTTCGGCCAACTCCGCCGCACCCAGTCCCAGCTGGTCGACGCTGCCCGCAATGCGGGTAGGGCCGAGATCGCGATCAACGTCTTGCACAATGTCGGCAACGTGCTCAACAGTGTCAACGTCTCGGCCAGCCTGGTGACCCAGAGGGTGCGGGGATCGAAGTCGACCGGGCTCGTGAAGGTGGTCTCCCTGCTGCAGGAGCACGCGGGCGACCTTGGTGGCTTCTTTTCGACCGATGCCCGCGGTAAGGCGCTGCCGGGGTATCTCGACAAGCTCGCGGCGGTGTTGGCGATCGAGCGGGAGAGCGTCGAGGAGGAACTGCTGCGACTGACGAACGGTGTGGATCACATCAAGGAGATCGTCAGCGCCCAGCAGTCGTTGGCCGGCGTCAGCAGTGTGGTCGAGTCGGTGCGAGTCAGTGAAGTGATGGACGTCGCGTTGCGGATGGCCGGGGTCCTCGCCGACAGTGAGGTGAGGGTAGTTCGGGACGTTCCCGACGACCCGTTGCTACCGCTCGACAGGCATCGCGTCATGCTGGTCCTGGTGAACCTCATCGGAAACGCGATGCACGCGATGAAGCGGAACGTGGACCGGCCTCCTCAGCTTTCCTTGACGGCCACGGTGACGGCCGGGCAGGGCGTGAGCATCATGGTGACCGACAACGGCCAAGGGATCCCACCGG
>NZ_DATCNW010000247.1:0-3552 GCF_036565025.1 Pengzhenrongella sp. | reverse complement strand
GCGAGTACGTGGACGCGATGGATTTCGCCGGGCCGAAGACGGCGGCGTCCGGACGGTCGGAATGCCAGTGGACGGCGGTGCATCACGGGTTGTCGAAGAACGGCGGCGACCACATCCACATCGCGGTCTGTCTGGTCCGGGAGGACCTGACCCGCGCCCAGGTGTTCCAGTCCAAGAAGCGTTCCCGGACTGCCACTGACGACATCGAGAAGCGCCACGGGCTGCGCCCGGTGAAGGACATCCCGAAGGAGCAGGGCCTGCCCGGCTTCAACGCGGCCGAGGCGGAGCGCGCCGTTCGGCAGGGAGATGCCGAGGTCGGCAAGTTGCAGATCACCAGGAGGCTGCGAGCCGCAGTCGCGGTGTCAGCGACGGAGAAGCAGTTCGTCGACAGCGCGCGCCTGGCCGGCGTGATGGTCCGGCCACGGTTCGCCGCCTCGAGCACGGACCAGGTCACCGGGTACTCCGCCGCGCTGCGCCCACCACCGGGCGAAAGGGCGATCTGGTACGCGCCGTCCAAGCTGGATCGAAACCTTGGGCTGGGCCAGCTGCGTGCCGCGTGGGGCGCGGACACCAAGGGAGCAGACGATGCCGGACGCGAGGCGACCGCGACGTGGCGCGCCACCAAGTCCGCGGGCTCCTCCCCCACCGCGACCGGCAGGTCGATGCCGGCCCTTCCGCCGGAAACCGCAGCGCAGCTCAGTGACCTGACCGCGCGGTTGTCGAAGGTCGACGTCGGCGACCGGGCGGCGTGGAAGGCAGCCGCCCGCGATGCAAGTCAGGTCTTCGCCCGGTGGTCGGTCGAGGTCGAAGGCTCGCACCCTGGAGCGCTCGCCGCGGCGTCGGAGTCCCTGGCGCGTTCTGCGCAGCCGGACTCGGACCAGCGCGGGGTTAACGCGCACCCGGGGCTCGCGGCCCGCCACCTCAGCCTCATGGTCCGCGCGACGTCGAAGAGCTCGGGCGGCGGCTGGCTCGCGATCATGTCCCAGCTGGACCGGCTCACCCAGGCGATCGAGGACGCGAACATCGCTCGCGGAGAACTCGTGGCCGTGCAGCGCATCGGACAAGGCACCGGGGTCGACCTCGTGGCGACGCGCGCGGCTCTGGTCCGGGCCGCCGAGCAAACGCCGGCGACACCGGCGGACGTCGAGGAGAGCGTCGCGGCCGCGGAAACGCGCGGGCCCGTCAGCGAACGCCCAGCCGAGGGCGAGGCGGAGGAAGACGCCGCACGGCAGGCCATCCGCGAGGCCTCGCAAAGCTTCCCGGCGTCGACGCGCCGGAGTATCGGCGCCGGCACCCGCCCGCCATCCGAGCCACAAACTCCCGCTACCCGCAGGGAGCGGACGCGTGAAGACGAGTTGGAACGCTGAGCCAAACGCTCAGCACGCGCATCACTACGAAGGAGCTGTCGAGCATGCCTGAATCGGATGAGATCGCTGGAGAGTTCGACCGGTTGGTCCGCGCGGCCGTCATGGGCGGCAGCCAGCTGGCCGAGCGGTTGGCCCGCGCCCGCGCCGAGAGCGACCGCCGGGCGGCCGGCCAGTCTCAGGACGCAGCCCGCCAGAGCGAGCAGCAGCTCACCACCCACCGGGACGTCGCCCGCACCCTGCACAAGCAGGCCGCCGACCCGCAGTTCTGGGAAAAGGCCGGGCCGACTCGAATCGGCCTGACGTTCGCCGCCGCTTACGAATGGCGCGAGCACGACCCCCACGCGGCTGCCTCCCTCGCCGTCATGGAGTCCGGTCTGAAGGATCACTACGGCATCGACGTCAAGGCGACGCTGGCCGGAACCCAGGAGCACCTGGACGCCAAACAGCTCGAGGTCGTCCGGCAGGTCATGGGTCCGTACATGTCGATGCCCGCCGACGCGATGACGGTCTCCGGCATCGAGCGACGGAACCGCGACGAGGCGCTCGCGCACGCACTGGCAGACCAGAGCCGCGCCCACGTCGACGACATGAACGCCACGAACGCGCGCAGCGAAGCGGCCGTGCTGCGAGACGACGCTGCCGCTCAGGACGAGCGGGGCGACACCGGGGCGGGTTCGCAGGCGCGACAGGAGGCTGACAATCGCGACCTGGTCGCCGACGCCTACGAGCGGTACAGCACCGCAGAGCGTGACCACGCCGGACACGACCAGGGCGCGGCCGAAGCCGCCAACACATCGGCCTCCGCGCCGTACGCGCGGTACCGGGCCGGCGACTCACCGGACGCCACGCCTCTCCAGGAGGAGGTCCGGATCAACACGGCACGGAGCTTCCCGACGTCGGCCAAAGACAGCCTGACTCACGGTCCAGCAGCCCGGGCCCGCGTTGTGCGTGGCGCACGCAGGGAGCCGGGCAAGGGCCAGGACCTCGGACGATGACCGAAGGTCCAGAACCGGGGTGCCGCGGGCCGAGTCACCGGTGAAGCCCCGCGCGCATCCGCGGCGGCAATCCAGGCCCACGCCGAATCTCGTTTGAGTTTCCCGACGTCGGTCCGATCCGTCGCCAAGAGGCTCGGGGTCCTGCCGCGTTCCGTCCCTCAGAGCGCTCATCAGCGCCCGTGTGCCGATCTCGGCCGCTGAAGAGAAAGAGAGCGGCCCCACCTGCAACGTCAGGTGGGGCCGTTCTCTTGGTTCGGTCCGGGGGTGTGGCACCTCTCAATCAAGGGCCGGTCGGTACGATCGCGGTGACGTGTCCGATGGAGTGGGGGTGGCTTTGAATGGTGGGTCCGCCGAGGGTCTTCATCGGTTCGTCGACGGAGGGTAAATCGGTAGCCGAGAACTTCCAGGCGGCGCTCGGCGCTGATGCAGAAGTGACGGTCTGGGACCAGGGCATCTTCGGCGCCGGCGGCTACACGATGGAGTCCCTCGAAGCGGCAGCCCTGGCGTCGGACTTCGCCGTTCTTGTGATGACGCCGGACGACACCCTCACGATGCGGGGCGAGGAGCGACCTGCCCCCCGCGGCAATGTGCTGATCGAGCTGGGTTTGTTCATGGGCGCACTCGGAGTGAGGCGCGTTCTCATGCTCTCCCCGCAGTCTGCCGCTATCGCCTTCCCAAGTGACCTCAGCGGCATCACGCGACTGTCCTATGACGCCGCGCGAGGCGACGGCAACCTCCGCGCGGCACTCAACCCAGCCGCACTCGCAGCCAAGGCCATGTTCAAGAAGCGCGGTCTGCGCCAGCGGGGTCGCGAGCCAGGGGCCGCTCCGTCCACTGCAGCGGATCACGCACGTCTCTTGGCTGGCGAGCTCGACCTGCTGTGGGTCGCCGCGGAGGCACAGGGCTGGCGCCGCATCCGCCCGAACTCGCAGACGACGATCCGCCTACTAAGTCCGAAGGAAGAGCGCTTCTCACACACGCTCTCCACGGATGCCGCCACGGAGCGGGCAAAACTGCGCGTCTTCACCCATCGGCTGCGCGCCAACGGGTTGCGTGTGAACGACCGGATCCGCAGGCCGATCTAGAAGGAGCGGCGCGGGCGCTGGGTGGGTTGGGTTCTCCCGCGGGCCCGTGCGGGTTGTTCCCGCGGGAGAACGACGCTCCAACCCAGCCTCGCCCTGCTGGGGGCC
>NZ_DATCNW010000246.1:0-14623 GCF_036565025.1 Pengzhenrongella sp. | reverse complement strand
GGCTCGCGGCGCAGCGAGTAGAGCCGGCGCTGGCCGTCGACCGCCGAGGCGACCATGCCGACCTCCCGCAGCACGCGCAGGTGCCGGGAGGTCGCCGGCTGGCTGATCCCGAACTCGGCGCCGACGGCGTCGGCCAGCGTCCCCGCGCTACGCTCCCCCGCGGAGAGCAGCTCCACGAGCCGCCGCCGCACCGGGTCCCCGAGCGCATCCATCACCTGCATGGGACAAATACTTACACGCAGGGTTATATAACGCAAGCGTGATACGAGACGGAATAGCCGACCGCCGGCGAACAGGCACGAGACTCGGGCGCATGACCCACCCACCTCAGACCGGCCACGGCGTCCCCAGCAGCCCGAGCCCGGCGCGGGCTGGGTCGTGACGGTGCTGGGCGGGCCGACCGCGTTGCTCGAGATCGCCGGCCTGCGCCTGCTGACCGACCCCACCTTCGACGCACCGGGTCGGTACCCGACGGGATCCCGCCTGGAGAAGACGACCCCGCCGGCATGGACCGCCGAACAGGTCGGCGAGCTCGACGCCGTGCTCCTCTCCCACGACCAGCACCCGGACAACCTCGACATCTCTGGTCGCGAGCTCCTGCGCACGGCGCCGGTGGTGCTCACCACGCCGCTGGCCGCCGGGCGCCTGGACTCCAACGCGATCGCGCTGTCCGCCTGGGAGGAGGTCGAGCTCGTCGGCTCCGGCGGACAGGTCCTGACCGTCACCGGTGTACCCGCCCGGCACGGACCCGAGGGGTGCGAACCGGTCACCGGACCCGTCACCGGGTTCGTGCTCTCCGGCGAAGACCTGCCCACGCTGTACGTCAGCGGCGACAACGCCTCGCTCGACCACGTCCAGGCGATCGCCGAGCGCTGCGGGCCGGTCGACGTCGCCCTGCTGTTCGCGGGCGCCGCCCGCACCGCCCTGTTCGACGGCGCCAACCTCACCCTGACGAGCGACGAGGCCGCCGAAGCCGCGCGCATCCTGGGCGCACGCCGAGCCGTCCTGGTGCACGTCGAGGGGTGGGCGCACTTCACCGAGGGCCCGGCCACGCTCCCGGCCGCATTCGAACGCGCGGGCATCCTCGACCGGCTCACCATGCCGACGCCGGGCACCCCCACCCGCCCCTGAGCCTGTCCGCTCCCCACAGGCGGGCGCGGGTTCACTGCTCGCGCGGGCGGGCGCGCCACTCGCCGACGACGGCGAGGCGTCGTCGCTGTTGTGCCGCGGCTCCGGCGTCCTGGCTGTGGCCGCGCTCCTCGAGGTGACCGCTGACGCGTTCACGGTGCTCGACGGGGTTGGCGTCGTCGTACTTGAACTTCGCATCCACCCGCAGGACGTGGAGTCGGACGCCCCGGATCCCGGACAGCATGCGGCCGTACGGGGCGGCATCGACGGCCACGGCGGCGTGGCCGCCTTCGGGTTGGAGGTCGGCCAGCTGTGCGGTCAGGATGTCGGCCTTGCCCTGCGGGTCGTCGACGATCGTCGGACGGCAGACGAACTGGACCGCGCTGTAGTAGCTGGTCGGGACTCCGTCCTCGTCGGGTCCGCCCGCAGTGGTCCGCCAGTAGCTCTGGATGTAGGCGTAGTCACCGAACACGGCGATCCGCACCTCGGCGGCAGCCTCCAGGTGCGACCAGACCGGGTTCGGTCGGGCCAGGTGGATGAGCAGCTCACCGCCCGCGACGGTGAAGTGCGTGGGCACGACCAGCGGAGCCTGTCCGGGGTCGGTGTTGTTCACGGCGAGCATGCCGAACCGCTCGACGGAGGCGAGCCAGTCCTGCCATTCGGCGGGCTGGAGTGCGGCGTCCCAGGGGTGGATGAGCATCTCGTCCTCCCTCAGGGGCCCGCGACGAGGCGGCGGGCCACCCGGACCTCAGGGCCGAACCGGGACAGGTGGGTGACCAGGTCGTCGGCGGCGCCGTGCAGGGCCTCGTCGGTCAGCGGGTCGAGGGCGTCCAGGATGAACAGCGCGGCGGTGGTGTCGTCACGCAGCTGGGTGCGGCGGGCCTGCCGCCAGTTCCAGCGCCGACAGGTCACTCCGACCGAGTCGCACCAGATCGCCTCGCCAGGGTCGGGATGATCGACGACGTCGGCACCGCCGGCGATCGTGTCGAAGGGTTCATCGCCGATGGCGCGCACCAGCCGCGGAGGACCGACGTAGCGGGACAGGTCCTCGCCGCCGAGCGGGAGCTGATGCAGCACGGACACGGCGTTGTACAGGTCGGTGAGCCGGTTGACGCGAGGCAGTCCGGCGTCGACGCGGCGCAGCAGCCCCTCCAGGCTGTGGCGGGTGCGCTGCGGCTTGGCGCCGAACGCCCGGTAGGCGGCTCGCCATGCGGCCACGGCCGGGAGATCCTCCACCCGCTGGTCGCCGAGCCGGTGGCGTGCCGCGGCCTCGGCCGTCTGGAGCAGCTCCTCGCCGGCCCGATCGCTCGGACCCGGCACGAGGCCGTCGACGGCGATGAGCAGCGCGCGGTAGTCCGGACGCAGCGCGAACACGCCGGCGTCGACCCGGGCGCCGGCCAGGAACAGGTCAAGGGCTCCGAGGTCAGACATCGGCTGCCTCGGCCGCACCCGACCCGGCTGCGGCGCCGGCTCGCGTGCCGACCCCCGGCTCGAACACGGCCAGCGAGAACCTCGCCGGGTCGACGTCGTGGTTGGCGTAGGAGTGCGGGAGGTCTCCGGAGAACGCGACCGCGTCGCCGACCTCGAGGGTGACCGACTGGTCGGCGACCTGAACCGTGACTGTGCCCTGCCGGACCTGAATGAGCTCCTTGGTGCCCGCCGCGTGTTCCTCGCTCACGTGGTGGTCCCCCGGCCCGAGCGTCCAGTCCCACAGCTCGACCACGTCCGGTGGCTCGGTGCCCGCCACCAGCACCCCGCGCCCACCGAACTCGCCACTCCACAGGGCGGCACCCTCGCCCCGACGAGTGATCTTCACCGGCTTGGCCTGAGCCGGCTCGACCAACGCAGGCAGTCCGACACCGAGCGCATCGCTGATCCTCAGCAGGGTCCCGACACTGGGGTTCGCGGCACCCTGTTCCACGTTCACCACCATGCGCCGGCTCACCCCGGCGGCCTGCGCCAGGTGGTCCAGGGTCCAGCGGCGCGACTGCCGCTCACGCTTGACCCGGGCACCGATCACTAGCGCCAGAGCCGCCGTAGTCTCATCCATGAGTGCACGATACTGCACCAACAGTGCATCCGAAAACTCTCACCGAAAGCATCCGATCCGCTAACGTCCGAGCGCTGACGTCCTATAGGACGTCAGCGCTCGGACGTTGCGGTTTCTTTGGGGTAAGGGGGTAACCGGGGAGGTCGGACGGGTGCGGGATTGGCTGGCGGTCAGACGGTGAGGCAGCCGGGGCCGAGGAGGGCCTTGAGGTCGCCGAACAGGGACGGGGAGCGTTCGACCCGCAGGCTCTCCTCGAGGCGCATGACCGTCGCGCGTCCCGGGCTGGTACCCATGAGCCGCAGGTGCACCTCGTTGGTCCCGGGGTGCGTGGAGAGCACCTCGCGCAGCCGCTCCACCACCGGGGGCGTGCAGCGCGCGACCGACATCGACACCAGCACGGGCGCGTCCGTCACCGCGGACACGTCCGGCAGCGAGACCTCGATCGCCTGCAGCTGCATCGCCTCGTCGCGCCGCCGGACCCGCCCGCGGATGACGACGACCTGGTCCTCGGCCAGCACCGTGGAGTACGCCAGGTAGGTCTCGCCGAAGAACATGATCTCGACGGAGCTCTCCAGGTCCTCCACGGTGACCGCGGCCCACGGGTTGCCCTGCTTGGACATCTTGCGCTGCAGTGACGTGATCAGCCCCGCGATCACCACGGTGGACCCGTCGTGGCGCGTCTCGTCGGCGATCAGGGTCGCGATCGAGACCTCGGCGGCCGCGGACAGCACGTGCTCGAGCCCGGACAGCGGGTGGTCGGACACGTACAGCCCGAGCATCTCGCGCTCGAAGGAGAGCAGCTGCTTCTTGTCCCAGTCGGGCAGGTCGGGCACCTCGATGTTGAACGTGAGGCTGTCGTCCTCCTCCGCGCCGCCGAAGTCCGCGAACAGGTCGAACTGCCCCTCGGCCTCCTTGCGCTTGACGCCGATCACGGACTCCACGGCCTGCTCGTGCACGAGCAGCAGCGCACGGCGGGTGTGCCCGAGGGAGTCGAAGGCACCCGCCTTGATCAGCGACTCGATGGTCCGCTTGTTGCAGACCACGGCGGGGACCTTGTCCAGGAAGTCGGTGAACGAGGTGAACGCGCCCTTCGCCTCGCGGGCCGCGACGATCGCGTCGACGACGTTCGCGCCCACGTTGCGGATCGCGGTCAGCCCGAACCGGATGTCGGTGCCGACGGCGGTGAAGTTGGCCGACGACGAGTTCACGTCGGGCGGCAGCACCGTGTTGCCCATGTGCCGGCACTCGCCGAGGTAGAGCGCGGACTTGTCCTTGTCGTCGCGCACCGAGGTGAGCAGCGCGGCCATGTACTCGGCCGGGTAGTTCGCCTTGAGGTACCCGGTCCAGTACGACACGACGCCGTACGCGGCCGAGTGCGCCTTGTTGAACGCGTACCCGGCGAACGGGACGAGCACGTCCCACACGGCCGTGACGGCCTCGTCGGAGTAGCCGCGCTCGCGCATGCCCGCCTGGAAGGGCACGAACTCCTTGTCCAGGACGGACTGCTTCTTCTTGCCCATCGCGCGCCGCAGCAGGTCCGCCTGGCCGAGGGTGTACCCGGCGAGCTTCTGGGCGGCGCGCTGGACCTGCTCCTGGTAGACGATCAGGCCGTGCGTGAGGCCCACGATCTCCTCGAGCGGCTCCGCGAGCTCGGGGTGGATCGGCACGACCTCCTGCAGGCCGTTCTTGCGCAGCGCGTAGTTGATGTGCGAGCTCATGCCCATCGGGCCCGGACGATACAGCGCGATGACGGCCGAGATGTCCTCGAAGCTGTCCGGGTGCATCTGGCGCAGCAGCGAGCGCATCGGCCCGCCGTCGAGCTGGAACACCCCGAGGGTGTCGCCGTTCCCGAGCAGCTCGTAGGTGGCCGGGTCGTCCAGCGGCAGGTCCTCGACGCGGATCGCCGTCTTGCCGTTCATCACGATGTTCTCGAGCGCGTCGTCGATGATCGTCAGGTTCCGCAGGCCGAGGAAGTCCATCTTGATCAGCCCGAGCGACTCGGCCGTGGGCTGGTCGAACTGTGTGATGATCGCGCCGTCCTGCTCGCGGCGCATGATCGGCACGATGTCGATCAGCGGCTCGCTGGACATGATCACGCCGGCCGCGTGCACGCCCCACTGCCGCTTGAGGTTCTCCAGCCCGCGGGCGGTCTCCACCACGCGCTGCGCGTCCGGGTCGGTCGCGACGACCTGGCGGAAGTCCTCCGCCTCGGCGTACCGCGGGTGCTTGGGGTCGTAGATGCCGGACAGCGGGATGTCCTTGCCCATCACCCCGGGCGGCATCGCCTTGGTGAGCTTGTCCCCCAGCGCGTACGGGAAGCCGAGCACGCGCGAGGCGTCCTTGAGTGCCTGCTTGGCCTTGATCGTCCCGAAGGTGACGATCTGGGCTACCTTCTCCTCGCCGTACTTGTCCGAGACGTACCGGATGACCTCACCGCGGCGGCGCTCGTCGAAGTCGACGTCGACGTCGGGCCAGGAGACGCGCTCGGGGTTCAGGAAGCGCTCGAAGATCAGCCCGTGCTCGAGCGGGTCGAGCTCGGTGATGCCCATCGCGTACGACGCCATCGAGCCGGCCGCGGAGCCACGACCCGGGCCGACCCGGATGCCCTGCGCCTTGGCCCAGTTGATGAAGTCCGCGACGACCAGGAAGTACCCCGGGAACCCGAGGTCGGTGATGACCCCGGACTCGTAGTTCGCCTGGGTGCGCACGGCGTCGGGGATGCCGTTCGGGTAGCGCCGGTGCAGCCCGGCGTCGACCTCCTTGATGAACCAGGAGTCCTCGTTCTCCCCGGGCGGGCACGGGAAGTTCGGCATGTAGTTGGCGTCGGTGTTGAACGTCACCTCGCACTGTTCGGCGATCCGCACGGTGTTGTCGCAGGCCTCGGGCAGCTCGGCCCAGGTGCGCCGCATCTCCTCGGAGGACTTGATGTAGAAGTCCTCGGCGTCGAACTTGAACCGCTTGGGGTCGGCGAGCGTCGAGCCAGACTGCACGCACAGCAGCACCTCGTGCGCGCGGTGGTCTTCCTTCGTCGTGTAGTGCGAGTCGTTGGTCGCCACCAGCGGGGCGCCGATGGCCTCCGCGACGCGCAGCAGGTCCTTCGCGACGCGCTGCTCGATCTCGAGCCCGTGGTTCATCAGCTCGACGTAGTAGTTGTCCTTGCCGAAGATGTCCTGGAACTCCCCGGCGGCCTTGACTGCCTCGTCGAACTGGCCGAGCCGCAGCCGCGTCTGCACCTCGCCGGAGGGGCAGCCGGTCGTCGCGATCAGGCCCTCGCCGTAGGTGGAGAGCAGCTGGCGGTCCATGCGGGGCTTGTAGAGCTGTCCCTCGAGGGAGGCCAGAGAGGACATCCGGAACATGTTGTGCATCCCGGTGGTGTTCTTGGCCCAGAGCGTCAGGTGCGTGTACGCGCCACCACCGGACACGTCGTCGCGGGACTGGTGCTGCTCGCCCCACTTCACCCGGCTGCGGTCGTGCCGGCTGGTCCCGGGCGTGAGATACGCCTCGACGCCGATGATCGGCCGGATCCCGTGCGCCCGCGCCTTGTTCCAGAAGTCGAAGGCCCCGAACAGGAACCCGTGGTCGGTGATGGCCACGGACTTCTGCCCGAGGCGCTCCACCTCGTCGAACAGGTCGTCCAGGCGTGCCGCGCCGTCCAGCATCGAGTACTCGGTGTGCACGTGCAGATTCACGAAGTCCGAGGACGCAGAAGACGGCATGAGACGGATTCTAGGTCAGCCGTCCGACGGGCCGGACGTGCACACGCGGCTGCGGCGGGCAGCCGCCGACGCTCAGAGGTGCCCGGCCCGGTCGGTCGCGCGGTACGGCTCGCGGAGCCGATCGAGGCCTGCCGTGAGGTCGTCCGGGTAGGGGCTGGTGACGACCAACTGCTGCCCCGTGGACGGGTGCTCGAAGCCGAGCCGGACGGCGTGCAGCCACTGCCGCTTCATCCCGGTGCGCGCCGCGAGGGTCGGGTCGGCGCCGTAGGTGATGTCGCCCACGCACGGGTGCCGCAGGGCCGCGAAGTGCACCCGGATCTGGTGCGTGCGCCCCGTCTCGAGGTGCACCTCCACCAGGGAGGCCGCGGGCAGCATCTCGAGCACCTCGTAGTGCGTGATCGACGGCTTGCCGTCGGCGACGACGGCGAACTTGTAGTCCGCCGTGGGGTGCCGCCCGATCGGGGCGTCGATGGTGCCCGTCGTCGGGTCGGGGTGGCCCTGCACGAGCGCGTGGTAGATCTTCTCGACCGTGCGCTCCTTGAAGGCGCGCTTGAGCACGGTGTAGGCGTGCTCGCTCTTGGCGACGACCATCAGGCCGGACGTGCCGACGTCGAGGCGGTGCACGATGCCCTGCCGCTCGGCGGCCCCCGAGGTCGAGATCCGGTACCCGGCGGCGACCAGCGCGCCGACCACGGTCGGACCCGTCCAGCCCGGCGACGGGTGCGCGGCGACCCCGACGGGCTTGTCGATGACCACCACGTCGTCGTCGTCGTACATGATCTTCATCCCGGGCACGGGCTCGGGGACGATCGGAAGAGTCGAGGCGTCGGTGCCCGGCGCGTCCGGGAGCTCGACCTCGAGCCAGGCGCCCGGCACCAGCCGGTCCGATTTGCCCACGGTCCGCGTGTCGAGGCGCACGCCGCCGGCCGCGGCCAGCTCGGCGGCCTTGGTGCGGGAGATCCCGAGCAGGCGGGCGATCCCGGCGTCGACCCGCTCGCCGGCCAGCCCCTCCGGGACGGGAAGTGCACGCAGCTCAGCCACGGTCGGACTCCGATTCGTTCGGTGCGGTGGGGGGCTCGGCGGCGCGGGACGCGTCGGACTCGCGGCTGCCGTTGAGCCCGATGCCGCGCAGGGCGAGCACGATGACCAGGCCGGCCGCGCCGACGATCGCGATGTCCGCGATGTTGCCGACGAACACGTTCCCGTACGCGATGAAGTCCACGACCTGCCCCCGCGCGGGCCCCGGTGCCCGGAAGAACCGGTCCACGAGGTTGCCCAGGGCGCCGCCGAGCAGCAGCCCGAGCGCGAGCGCCCAGGCGGTCGAGCCGATCCGGCGCGACGCCCGGACGACGATCACGACGACCGTGGTGGCCACCAGGGTGAGCACCCAGGTCATCCCGGTCGCGATCGAGAGCGCGCCGCCCGGGTTGTGGAGCAGGCTCAGCCCGAGCAGCCGGCCCACCAGCGGCGTCCGCTCGCCCGGGATGAGGTTCCCCTCGGCCCACACCTTGGTGAGCTGGTCCACGACCAGCACCACCACGGCAAGCGTCGCCAGGACGATCAGCAGCCGGCGACGGCGTGCGGGATCGACGGGGTCGACAAGGTCAGCCGGTCGGCCGGTGGGAGGCTCGGTGCCCGGGGGCGAGGCGTCAGGGGTGTTGGACATCGCCGAGAAGTGTCCCACGGGCGGGGGAGAGTCTTAGCGCCGCTCCTCGCGCTGCTTGCACGCGACACACAGGATCGCCCGGGGGAAGGCCTGCACGCGTGCCTTGCCGATCGCCTTGCCGCACGAGTCGCAGGTCCCGAAGGTGCCCGCCGGGATCCGGGCGAGCGCCCGAGTCGCCTGCAGCAGGAGGTCGCGGGTGTTGTTGACGAGCGTGAGCTCCTGCTCGCGCTCGAGGGCGCTCGAACCGGAGTCGGCCTGGTCGTCCCCGGATCCGTCGCCGGAGTTGCGCAGCAGGTCGGAGAGCTCGGCGTCGGCGGTGAAGAGCTCGGCCTGGAGCCGCGCAACCTCGCCCGTGAGCAGGGCTTCGACCTCGCGCACCTCGCGCAAGGTCCACGGCTTCTCGCCGGCGCGAACCGGGAAAGAGCGCACAGACTTGGCCAGATCCGGTAGATCGCTGACCGCCGTGGTACTGATCGCATCGTGGATGGCCACGGACGCCCCCTTAGTTGAAGTGACGCGAGAGTAGACCCCCCACCCCGAACGCACAACACACCACGCCAAATGGGTCCGGCGTGGTGTGTTGAGCGTGCGGTGCGGTGCGGTGACCTACAGGCCGCCGGCGTCCGCGTTGGCGTTCTGGCCGTGCGGCGGAAGGGCGCTGCCGCGGTTGTCGAGGTCCCCGAGCAGGTTCTCGAGGTAGCTCTTCAGGCGCGTGCGGTAGTCCCGCTCGAAGACGCGGAGCTCGTCGATCTTGCGCTCCAGCAGGCTGCGCTCCTGCTCGAGCTGGGTGAGCGTGCGGTGCGAGGTCTCTTCGGCCTCGCGCACGATGCGAGCACCCTGCGTCTCGGCCTCGGTGACGATGCGGTCACCCTCCTCCTGGCCGCTGCGCACGTAGTCGTCGTGCAGCTTCTGCGCCAGGGCGAGCATGCCGGTCGCGGACTCGGGCTCGCTGGTGCGTCCCTGCTCCATGACCGCGGCGACCACGGGGGGCGCCACGGGGGCGATCGGAGCCGGCTCGGGCGGGGCCAGGGCCTCGACCTTGGGCGAGTTGTCCTGTCCACCCGCTCGGCCGAGCTCGGCGACGCGGTTCTCAGCCGCCGCGAGCTTGTTCTTGAGCTCGTCGTTCTCACCCTGGACGGCGCGAAGCGTGTTCACGACGTCGTCGAGGAAGTCGTCGACCTCGTCCTGGTCGTAGCCCTCGCGGAACTTCGTCGCCTGGAACTTTTTGTTCAGGACGTCGTCTGCGGTCAGCATTGCCATCGATGTTCACCTCTGTAATGTCGTGCCGCTCGCGGTCGGAGCTGGTCGGCGGCAGTCACACCGACCACCAGGGTTCACGTTAGCGGATTGAGCGGAGCTCACGTCCCCGTACTAACGAAGGACGTTGAGCAGGATAGAGCACATCAGCATCAGCACCAGAAATCCGAGGTCCAGCCGGACGCTTCCCAAGGTCAGCGGGGGTATCACCCTGCGCAGGGCGCGCAGGGGCGGATCGGTCACCGTGTAGGTGGCCTCGGCGATGAGAAGAGCGAAGCCGCGCGGACGCCAGTCACGCGCGAAGACCTGCACCCAGTCGAACACGAGCCGGACGAGCAGGAGCACGAAGAAGATCAGGACGGCCGTGTGGGCGATAAAGAGGACGATTGAGAACACCGAGTCAGCTCTGGTTGTAGAACCCGGCTCGGACCTCGCCGGGGATTGCCTGCTCCTCGGCCGTCACCTCGACGTGCGCGGGCGAGAGCAGGAAGACCTTGCTCGTGACCCGCTCGATCGCCCCGTGCAGCCCGAAGATCAGCCCCGCGGAGAAGTCGACCAGGCGCTTGGCGTCCGAGTCGTCCATGTCCGTGAGGTTGATGATCACGGGCGTGCCGTCGCGGAAGGCCTCGCCGATCTTCCGGGCGTCGTTGTACGAGCGCGGGTGGACGGTCGTGATCCTGCGCAGCTCGCCGGCGGGTGGTGCCGGCGCGGCGGGACGGGGGGTGGACGACCGGATCGGTGTCACCTGGGCCTCGTACTCGTGCGCCACGGTCGTCTCCAGCTCCTCGTACTCGTCGACGGTCTCGTCGGTCGGCTGTTCAGTGCGCTCGTCTGCGAGACCGAGGTAAAGCATCGTCTTGCGTAGCGCTCCGGCCATCGCCTTTTCCTCTCGTGCACTCTTGTCCCTGCTGTTTCACGCTAGCAAGCGCCCGTCATCGTTCGCTGGCGACACGCCCGGGGACCAGGGTGACTGTGCGGACGATACCCGCGAACCGCCCAGGGGTTCCACCGTCACGCACCACGCGGCGATGTGAGAAGAACCTCTCGTCTGTGAGCGTGCAGATCTCAAGTCGCTGGACCTGGGCCACCCCCGCGGCCGCCAGCAGCGCGGCGACCCCGGCCGGCAGATCGAGCGACGGGGTGCCCTTCGATGTGATACCCCAGGTCGCAGGCACGACGTCGGCCACCTCGGCGCGCATCGCGGCCGGCACCTCGTAGCACGCGCCGCAGATCGCGGGGCCGATCGCGGCCCGGATGTTCTCGGTCCGGGCGCCGTGGGCGACCATCTCGGCAAGTGCCGCCTGGACGACGCCGGCGACGAGCCCGGTTCGGCCCGCGTGCACGGCCGCGACCACGCCTGCGCCCGGATCCGCGAGCAGGCCCGGCACGCAGTCGGCGACCAGGATGCCCAGACCGACGCCGCGGGCGGACACGAGCGCGTCGGCCGAGCCGATCGACATCGGCGACGGGCCGGACCACGGCTCGACCACCGCGACGTCCGCGCCGTGCACCTGGGTCACGAACGCGACCGGGCCGCCGGCCCATTCCTCGACCCGCGCCCGGCGGGCCAGCACCTCACGCGGGTCGTCCCCGACGTTGAGCCCGAGGTTGAACGCGCCGCGCTCGGTGAACCCCGCGCGCACGCCCGCCCCGAGGTCGATCTCGACGACGGGGAGGGCGTGCCCGCCCGGCAGGGCGGTCAGACCCGGCTGGGCGTGCGCGGCGGTCAAGGCGACCTACTTCAGGAAGTCCGGCACGTCGAGCTCCTCGTCCTGGCGACGAGAAGGCTCCTCCTCGAAGATCCGGGGGACCTCGAGCTGGCCGGGCCCGCGGACCGGGTCCGGGGCGGAGGACAGGTACGCGGGAACCGGCGCCTCGCTCCGCTCCGCGATCGGCGTCCGCTCGGGCGCCGGCGGCGTGAGCGGCACGTGGTTCGCGACCGGGACCGGGTACGTCGCGCGGTGCTGAGCCGGGACCGGCATCTCCGGCACCACGAGCGGCGGGACGGGACGGCTGGAGCCGCTGACCTGCCCGAGCGCCCGGGCGTCGCGCCGCTGGTGCGGCGAGCCGCTGTCGAAGCCGGCCGCGATGACGGTGACGCGAACCTCGTCGCCGAGGGCGTCGTCGATCACGGCACCGAAGATGATGTTCGCCTCGGGGTGTGCGGCTTCCTGCACGAGGCGCGCGGCCTCGTTGATCTCGAACAGGCCCAGGTCGCTGCCGCCCTGGATGCTGAGCAGCACGCCGTGCGCGCCGTCGATGCTGGCCTCGAGCAACGGCGAGGAGATCGCGAGCTCGGCGGCCTGCACGGCACGGTCGTCGCCGCGGGCCGAGCCGATCCCCATCAGCGCGCTGCCCGCACCCTGCATCACGGACTTGACGTCCGCGAAGTCGAGGTTGATCAGGCCGGGCGTGGTGATCAGGTCGGTGATGCCCTGGACACCCGAGAGCAGCACCTGGTCGGCCGAGTGGAACGCGTCGAGCACCGAGACCGAGCGGTCCGAGATGGACAGCAGCCGGTCGTTCGGGATCACGATGAGCGTGTCGACCTCGGCGCGCAGGGCGTCGATCCCCTGGTCGGCCTGGACCGAGCGGCGGCGCCCCTCGAAGGTGAACGGACGGGTCACGACACCGATCGTCAGGGCACCCAGCGAGCGGGCGATCCGGGCCACCACGGGGGCGCCGCCGGTACCGGTTCCGCCACCCTCGCCCGCGGTCACGAAGACCATGTCGGCGCCCCGCAGGACGTCCTCGATCTCCTCCGCGTGGTCTTCGGCGGCCTTCTTGCCGACCTCGGGGTCCGCGCCTGCACCGAGGCCACGGGTGAGCTCGCGACCGACGTCGAGCTTGACGTCGGCGTCGGACATCAGCAGGGCCTGCGCGTCCGTGTTGATCGCGATGAACTCGACACCCTTGAGCCCGACCTCGATCATCCGGTTGACGGCGTTGACGCCACCGCCACCGATGCCGACCACCTTGATGACCGCCAGGTAGTTCTGCGGAGCTGCCACGTCGTTGCCTCTCGTTCTTCGTTCGCCATGCTGCCTAGGAGCAACCTTCACCTTGAGGTAGAAGGTTAGAGTTATGTCAAGTAGTTCTGGAGCGAGACGCTAGGTGCCGCGCGCCGCCGGATCAACGACCGCGCCGCGCGTGTCGCTCACATTTGTCGGCGTTCTCAACGGGTGATCGGCAGGGTGGGCGCGGAGACGTCGAACTCCTTCGCGCCGGACGTCTCGGGGGCCTTGCGCAACGCCTGCAGCACGGCGACCTTGAGGGGCGCGTCGCTCGCACTCCCCCACCGCACGCTCGACCCGTCCCGCAGGCCCATCTGCACCGTGTCCTGGCTCGTCGCGGCGACCGTGGCGACCTGCACGCGCAGCCCCGCGGGGAGCGCCCGCAGCACCGTGAGCACGGCCGTGAGCGTGCGCTCGTTCTTGCCGTCGATCGGCACCGAGACGACCGGCAGGCCCTTGGGTGCGGTGTCCGCCCAGCCGACCTGGTACCCCTCGGTGTCGAGCAGGGTGAAGCCGGCCGGACCGCCCGCGGCCGGCCCCGTGGACGGCGGCTTCTGCGGGACCGCGGCGACCGGCTCGCGCGAGACGAGCGTGATCGCGAGCCCGTGCGGCCACACGCGCAGCACCTTGGCCGATCGGACGCCGGGCACGTCGAGGATCCGGTCCCGCAGGCCGACCGTGTCCAGGCGGGGCAGCGGGATCCCGCCGACCCGGGCGACCACCGCACTCACGTCCTCGACCGCGACGACGGTCCCGGCGCCGGTGATCGAGACCTCCGTGGGCTTCAGGGTGAGCACGGGCGAGAGCAGCAGTAGCCAGCCGAGCCCGGCCGCAGCCACGACCCCCGCGGTGACCAGGTAGATCTTGTGCCGCAGGATGCGCCGGCGCGACGCGAGCCGCTCGGCGAACCGGTCGGCGGACCCGGTCGAGACGACCGACGGCCGGACCGGCACCCCGAGCGCCCGACCGCGAGCGGTGTAGGTCGTCACGTTGCCGGCGGAGTCGCGGCCGGCGGGCATGCCCGACGACGACGCGGCGGACGCCCCCGTGGCGGGCCCGGCCTTGCCGGACTCCGACCTCGCGGTCGCTCCCTTGCCGGACGCCGGTCTGCCCGACGCTAGCCTGCCGGACGCCGCCTTGGGTTCCGCCGCCGGGTCCTTGGCCGGGGTGGACGAGGAATCGGCCCGCGTCGAGCCCGTCGAGCGGGGGGCGGGGACCCGCGGCGCGGCGGGCCGGGGATCCGGCGGACGGCGCGGTGGGGTTGGCCGGTCCGGCCGGCTCGGGGTCACCGGGTCGTCGCCCGGGACCGCGCCTCGAGCGAGGCGAGCACGACCTGCGCCAGCTCCGTCACGTCACCCGCGCCCACGGTCAGAACCAGGTCCCCCGGCGCCGCCAGCTCGGCGACGCGGCGCGCGGCGTCACCCCGCCCGGGCACGTGCTCGGCCTTGCCGGCGGTGGGCACGCGCGAGGTGATCAACGCGCTGGTCACGGCGGGATCGGGGTCCTCCCGGGCGGCGTAGATGTCGGTGACCACCACGACGTCGGCCAGGTCAAGAGCGGCCGCGAACTCGGCGGCGAACGCGTTCGTGCGCGAGTACAGGTGCGGCTGGAAGAGCACCAGCACGCGGCCACCGCGCGCGACCGGGCGGGCGGCCCGGAGCAGGGCCGCGACCTCGGTCGGGTGATGGGCGTAGTCGTCGACGACGCGCACGCCGTCGGCGCTGCCGCGGTCCTCGAACCGCCGGCCCGTCCCGCGGAAGGCGGCCAGCCCGGCGCCCGCCGCGAGCGGCTC
>NZ_DATCNW010000245.1:0-1881 GCF_036565025.1 Pengzhenrongella sp. | reverse complement strand
GCCGTCAGGATCGTGCCGTCCACCGGCCGAGCCACGGCGGTGCGCGCCGCGCGCTGCGCGCCGTCGAGCGCCCGGGCCAGCCCGACGCCGTCGGGCACGGCGCCGTCGTCGAAGCCCCTGGCGAGGCCGAGCAGGAACTGGCTCGCGATGACCCCCGAGTTGCCCCGCGCCCCGACCAGTGCGCCGTGCGCGAACGCCGCGAGCAGCTCCGCGGCCGGTGCGGCGGCGTCCAGCGCGGCGACCTCGTCGGCGCCCTGCGCGAGGGTCAGGTACAGGTTGGTGCCGGTGTCGGCGTCGGGCACGGGAAACACGTTCAGCGAGTCGAGGGCGCCGCGGGCAGCGTCGAGCGCCGTCGTCGCGGCCTGTACCCAGGCGCGGACCGCCTCACCGTCCAGCCGCTGCACCTGCGTCCCGCCCCTCGTCCTCGATGCGTTGTTGCTCCCGCCCACACGATGCCCCATGTCACCCACGGCCACCCTCATTTGGGTGACGAGCCGTCCGTCGGCTAGTCTTGCCAGGTTGTCCGGCGAGTCCGGGCAAACGACGGAGCGCCCCGGCAGGGTGCGCACCGCAACCGGACCCATTCCCTTCGCCGCCTCGCGGCGTGCACGACGATCAGGAGAAACCGTGGCTGCCAACTGCGACGTCTGCGGCAAGGGCCCGGGCTTCGGGCACAGCATCTCGCACTCGCACGTACGGACAAAGCGTCGCTGGAACCCGAACATCCAGCGCGTGCGCGCTGTTGTCGCGGGTGCCCCCAAGCGCCTCAATGTCTGCACCTCGTGCCTCAAGGCCAACAAGGTCGTGCGGCACGTCTGAGCCCTTCGGCTCGTAACTGCTTTCCGAAGAACCCGCCGGGGTCAACCCGGCGGGTTCTTTGCTGTCTCGTCCCGGGCGAACTACTGCGCGACGGTGCCCGGCGATGGCATCCTTTGGCCATGAGCGAGACTCTCGGTGAAGTGACCATCCGGACCGCCGAGCTGGACGATGCGCTGGCGATCGCCCGGGTGCACATTGCCTCCTGGCAGGAGGCCTACACGGGGATCGTCTCGGCCGAGTACCTGGCCTCCCTGGACCCCGAGGTCAGCCAGGCACGCTGGGCGGACGTACTGCGCAAGGGCCCGGACGACGGCGTGCAGACGTGGGTCGCCGAGGTCGACAACGCGGTGCTCGGTTTCGCCTCCATCGGTCCGAGCCGCGACGAGGACGTCGCGCGCAACGAGCAGGAGATCTACTCGATCTACCTCGACCCGGGCATGTGGGGCCGCGGCGTGGCGCGCGACCTGATGCGCACCCTGCTCGGGTCCATCAAGCCACCCGCACCGATCTCGCTGTGGGTCCTGGCGGAGAACGAGCGGGCCCGGCACTTCTACCGACGCCACGGGTTCACCCCCGACGGCACCGAGAAGCTGAACGAGGTCGGCGGTCAGGTCCTGCGCGAGGTCCGCTACCGCCACCGCTGAGCGCCGCCGAGCCCGGACCGCGCGAACTCGTCGCGCGCACTCACCGCGCGAAATGGTCCCAGCCCGGCGACGCCGTCTCCGGCGGCGCTCCGGCGACCAGCACGGTCGGCCCGTCGGGTCCGGCCGCCCGGACCCGTCCGACGGCGCGGAACGGTTCGGGCAGCACCGCGCCCGGCGGGAAGGTCGCGAGCAGACCGTGATCTTCGCCACCCGCGAGCACCCAGTCCGCTGCCCGCGCCCCGAGCACCCGCGCGGCGCCCGCGAGCACCGCGAGGTCCTCGGCGAACGCGCCGGCGACCGGGTCCAGGTCCAGCACGACGCCGCTCGCGCGCGCGATCCGGCCCGCGTCCCGGAGCAACCCGTCGGACAGGTCGAGCATCGACGTCGCGCCCGCGCGGGCGGCGACCGGCCCGGCGCC